>JBBFLE010000018.1 GCA_037481695.1 bacterium
TCTCCTCTCTGGGCACAAGGCTTCTGGCAGTAGTTATTATGGCCCCGAAATTAATCCCCATGGGGCAGGCCCAGGTGCACCTCTGGCAGTTGGTGCACTGCCAAATCCAGTTGGACTTGATGACCTCCTGGTCCAGATCATAATGGATCATGCGTATGAGCTTCCTGGGGTCCATGCCCTCCCAGTCGGCCACAGGACATCCACCTGCACATGTGCCACAGGTAAGACACTGATCCAGCTTGCTGCTTTGTCCTGCGATCTCCTTGAGTGGGTTTTGGGCCTTTTGTCTTTTTACCACTATCTTTCCCACTGGCCCACCTCCCTGTTGTTTCTTGGCTCCCGTGACTTTTCCTGGGAGCTTTTCTGAACGCTCACAGAAATTCTTCTAAATCTCCTCTGCAGCCCAAGAAAGCTTACAACCGTTCACCTTTTTTCTGCAACCTGTGATCCCGCACTGATAGAGACGACCGCAGCTTTCGTACAATATGTAAGGAGTGCTCAAAAGAGGGATTCCCCTGCTCTTGGCCAATTCCACGGCTTCGGCCTGAGGCCTCTTGCCCCTCACAAAAACCACGGCCGACATATCCAGCATCTCGGCTGTACGGACCACCTGGGCATTGGTCAGACCTGTCAGAAGCATGGTCCCCTCTGTGGCAAAGGCCAAGACATCGCTCATCAGGTCAGAGGCAAAAGCCTTGTGGATCTCCATGTCCAACTTATCCTGTCCTACGATCACCTCGGCCTCTAAAACATCTATGAGATCTCTGAGCTTCATCGGCTTGAGCCCGCCTCCCTGCCTCACACCTTTTCCACAAGGAACCCTTCGGCCTAAAGCTCCAGCCAGGAATCTGAATAAAGGGTATGGCCCAAAAGCACCCTGACTGTTTTCACGTAATCCTGCTGCTCCTTGCTCAAGGATCCCATGTCAATGGACTCTCCATCCAAGACCTTGTTTATTATGGCCACTATGTCAGGCCTCTGCCCTTTGGCTATGGCAGCAAGCTGTTTGTCAAAGGCATCCACTATTGCAGTGGTCATGCCGTACCGCTCCAGGATCACCATCATGGTCTGGTTCAAGATGGGCCTTAGGTGATCCGGAGCGCCATTGGAGCAGTTGGAAAGCCCGCAGGTGGAGTTGACACCTGGGGCTAGCACTTCAGCCATCTCCATCAGTTGTCTCATAAACTCCAAGCACTCCAGGAGCTGCTGTTGCTGAACATTCACAGGAGTGATTATGGGGTCAACGTAGATGTCCTGTGGTGCAATGCCAGCCTCCACGGCCCGGCTCAGGATGTCCGTGGCCAGCAGGCTCCTTTCCGAGGCATCTCTGGGAAGCCCCTCTGGCCCCCACAACAAGGCCACCATACCAGCGTCGTACTTCTTGGCCATGGGAATCTGGGCCTCCATACGCTCGGGTCGGCACATTATGGAGTTGATGACCGCCTTGCCCTTCTTGGGTTTGTAAACCCTCAGGCCTGCTTCCATGGCCTGGATGTTTGTTGTATCCAGGTAAAGAGGGGTATCCACCACCTCCTGCACGGTCTTCACCATCCATTCCATCAGCTCCTCGCCCCCCTTGCGAGCTGGCCCCAGATTTATGTCTATCCAATCCACTCCGGCCTCGGCCTCGGCAATGGCCATCTCCTGAATGGGCTTGGGATCCCTGTTCTTCATGGCCTCACCGATGCGCTTGACCATCACATTGAGATTCTCCCCTATACGCAGCATGAATCACCTCCTCCTAGCCATGAAATGTTTAAGTCCCGCCAGCCCTTTTTTCAGGCCTTAAATTCCTTGAGGTACGCCGGCAGGGCCGATGCCTCCCTGGGGCCCACAAGCACTGTCCAGTCCACAAGCTCCTCCTCCAGGTCTCCAGCGATGGCTGCCGCATAACCCGGGATAATGACTTTCTTGTGCTTGACCTTTTCCACAGCCCCTGATTTCTTCATGAAGATACCTATGGCGTCACCTGCAAACTTACCGGCTGCCCAGGCGGTCATGACCGAGAGGCCTTCGGTATCCACCACCAAGAGCCAGGAAGGAACCCTACTGGTCTCTATCTCGCCGCTGACTATGAAGTAAGTAAGGGAGAAGTTGCTCGTAACGCAAAGCGGCGAGTTCTCATCAGGACCGTTTATTTCGTAGATGCCCGGGGATGTGGCCATAGGTCTTTGAGGATCTGTATAGATATTCAGCCTTTGAAGCAGCAAGGGGAACAAGCTCTCCGGGGCAAGCTCATCCAGAACTATGATCCCCGCATACTTGGGAACAAGCATGGCTGCTGCAGCTGTCTGCTCTGCAATGGTTTCCCCCAAGGCATTGGCAAAGGCTATGGTGGGAAAACCAAAGGCCCTGTTCTTGTCTATCAAGGCGGCCCTCCTTATGGCCACCTGATCCAGGAAGGCTCCTGCCAGATCCCTGGCCCCCGAATCTATGACCAGATCCTTGAGTCCTGCCTCGGTAAGCTCTGTTGTAAGCTCTGCCACCTCCTCCAGATCCACACCCCGCACGGCCAGAGGGCATCCGGTCTGGGCGGCCAGCTCGCACATCTTGTCGGCATTGGCCTGGGTGGCTGCGTACAAAAGTGGCTTTCTTTCCTGGATGGCTTTGGCTGCAGGCGCCAGTATCTGGGGATCTTCACACCCCAAGATCAACGAGAAATCCGTGTTTTGAGCCACAGCCTTAGCAGCAGAAGCAAATTTCTCCTGATCCCCTGATTCACATTTCAGGAATACCAGCTCCGGCTGAAGGGTGAGCCCTATTCTCTCCCACTTGAGCCCAGCCCACTTCTTGACCTTGTCCAAGAGCTCGGGATCCGTGTCGCTTACCTGCCCGGCCAGTCCGCAAGGGTTGTAGAAGGTCTTCTCATGTCTGAACAGAACCGTCTCACCGCCCACCTTCAGGGAACGGCCGTCGCTGCCAATCACCACCGGTCTTATGGGAGGCGCACTGGCCTCGGCCAGTTGCTCCTTGGCCTCTTCCGAAACATAGGGACAGGCAGACAGCTCCGCCTTCCCGGCTGCCAAAGCCATGGCAAAGGCCAGACAAGTAGGTACACCGCATTCTCCGCAATTGGTCTTGGGAAGCAACTTATAGATCTGAATTCCGGTCAGCGCCATTTTCCACTCCTTCCTGCGTTAGCGTGTTACTGCCCGAGGCCTTCTTTTTACATGGCCCGGCTGGAAATCCAGAGGCCCTTCCCCTGGGGGAAGGGCCTCCAACATGGCCTAACCCGTGATGGGAGGCATGGAAAGGGCAGGATGATTAACCCTCTTCATGAACTCCAGCACCGACGCCTCATCGGTCCCGACGGTCTCATCAGCAATCTTGTCTATGAGATCTGGAACTCCCAGCTCCTGGCCCCTCCTGAGCAGACCCTCTCGGAGCTCTTCCTTAAGCGCCTTGGGCATCCAGACCATTCTCAAGAGCCCGCCGTCTCCCATGAGGTACTTGCGCTGGATGATGTTGTACTTGGAGTGGCCCACAAAACCAGGACTGGACTGCCCTCCCCCCATCACACCTGCCAAGGTGGTGAACTTCATCCCGCAGGGGGTGTCCCCAGTATAGTCCCGATTGACGGTCATGACCCCGTTGCAACCCGGAAGCACCGCAGCGATGCACTCACAGCACCCGCATGTGGTCATGGGGTCGTACACTATGCTGTAGAAGTTGTAGTGGTCTATTTTCCCACGGCTGGCCTTTTGCACGAACTCGTTGACACCCTTCCACTGTCCCAGCTTGGGATCCAAGCACTCCCCTTTTTCCACAGGTTGGTTGGGGCCAGTGGGATTTATCTCATAGCTGGCCTTGCAGTCAAACCAGTTGTAAGCACCGCAAAGCCCTGTGCGCTCAGGGCTTATCATGCACACATGACTGGGCGCAAAAGACTGGCAAAGAGTACAGGAATAGTAGGTCTCCACCCCTTCGTCCGTCATGTTCTCCACGCGGGCGTCCCTGTCCTTGTACACAGCCCTGGCCATCTGGGTGAACTTCTCTACATCCTCGGCATTGGTGTAAAGGGTAACCTCCACCTTGTCCAGGATGGAGCCAAAGTCCTTGTGAAACATATCATGGATGATCTGACCAATGTGTTTCAGGCGGAATCCTTTGTCAGTGGCCAGAGCCGACAGCCTGATCCAAGCTATGTCCCTCTGCCCTATGTGCATTACTCCCTGGGCGTAATTCAGCAGGTGGTGAATCTGCCTCTCCAGAATGGGTTCGAAATCCGGCTGCATCTTTCGGCCTGCCACCCTCACATGGATACCCAGGGGGATCCTCTCGCCTTTTTCACAGTCTGGGATGTCTTTGCCGATGACCGTTATCTTCCCATCCTCTATCTCTTCCATGGAGGCCATTTGCACCAGCTCTGTGCACTGGGTCTTGCCCCCACCCATCTCCAGCACCAGGTCCTCTTTGCGGACCCGTTCACCTTCGAAGGCTGGTCCATAGGAGACAGGAATGTCCACCTTGGTTATGGTGGTCTTGAGTCCCCTTACCTCCACGGACTTCTGCACCATCTCGCTGTGAGGCACATTGGCCACCACATGCTCATAGGTGCACACACCAGTTGGCAGGATCTCTGGTATGTCCGTGTCCGCGATGGTGGGGAATCCCCAGTTTATGGCTCCAGCGGCATTGGCCGCCCATTCGGCATTGACCTCACCCAATGCGTTCACAAAGGCAAATATCCTGTCCTTGTTGTAAAGAAGTATCTTCCGGTAATCTCCAGGTCTTACCCCTCCAAAGGCCATGGCAGCCCTGTTGGCAAAACCCAAAGCAAACACCGCAGCACTGATCTCAGGGCCAAAGGGCACCAGCCTGGTGTTCCAACCCACCTGGACCCCGGCCTGAACCAGCTGCTCCGCAAAAGTAGTGCCTGCCTGGTGGGCGCACATGAAAACATAGAGGTTTCTCCTCTGGTATTCCTCTGCAATCATCTTGGCTGTCTCAGGATCAGGAGCTGCTCCCACAATGGCTGCAAACCCTGGAGCCGTGCCGTCTACGAACTCCACCCCGCGTTTTCTCATTATCACGTCATCGGCTGCCCCCAGCCACAGGTGACCGTTTTCCGGGTCGCACTCCTCCCCAGGATAGTAAAAATCTGGATCGTCCACGTACCTGATGGCCTCAACTATCTCTTCGGCAAAGAGAGTAGCCATTCCAGCATCCAGGGTGGGCCCCAAGTAAGGCAGGTGGTGGCGGTTTTTCACGATGGGTGGAAGTAGCTTCTTGGCTATTTCCAGCACCTTTCCCGCATCCTTGAGGGTCTTAACCGGTATTCCCAGCAGGGAATAGATTATGGGCAGGTAATAAGCGGTGTTGGGGAACTCCAACTTCTGATCCGGTCCATATTGTTCCAGGGCCCTCTTGTAAGTACCTTCCGCCTTCGAGACGATGTTTCGGGCACCCTGGATCGCCGCAAACGCAACCAGCTTGGACATGTCTCTCTGTCCTCCTTTCCGGAGTGTCTATTCCCTTCTTGGGTCAGGCCACTTCCAAAGCACGACGATCTGCCATGTCGAAAAGCTTCCTCTCCTTGGCCTTGTCCAGGCCCAGGGCCTTCCTCTTCTTGTCTATATGAGCGATCATCTTACGGGCCATCTCATAGGGATCAGGCTCTACATCCCACATACCCCCATAGATGTTCTCCAATTCCTTGGTGAGATAATTGGCAAACCTGGGGGCTCCTGTTATGGGAAGTCCCACCCCGAATAAGGTATACACTCCGCTTGCCACAAAGTATTGGCCTATGCTTATGGCCTTTTCGCTCATCCACTCAGGTGCACATCCGGCAGCAGGCAGGTCAGAGATGTCCTTTCCCAGGCCTCCTGCCTTCACCACCTGGGTGGCGGCCATGAGGATGCGGCTGTTGTCCACGCAGGCCCCCATGTGAAGCACCGGCGGGATCCCTACTGTCTCGCAAACCTCTGCAAGACCGGCTCCGCAATATACCTTTGCTGCCTCTGGGGTCAGAAGACCTGCCTTGCCGCAGGCCATGGCATTGCAACCTGTGGTGAGCACTATGACGTCGTTCTTGAGAAGCTCCTTGACAACTATCAGGTGGGCGGAGTCATGGGTTGTCCTGGCATTGTTGCACCCTACCACTCCACCTATGCCTCGGATGCGGCCGTTTATTATGTTGTCATTGAGAGGCCAGTATGAACCTCTGAAGGTTCCTCCCAAATGGTAGTTGATGGCTTCGTAGCTGAAGCCCACCACCATCATCTCCTTTTCCTTGGGAATCAGTATCTCGGATTTACGGTTGGGGAAGTTCTCTATGGCCAATTTCACGATCTTCTTGGCGTCTTCCAGGGCATGATGCTCGTCGAACTCGATGTGCACGGTCTCACCGCTGGCCATCATGGCTCTGGGGTTCGTGGTCACGATCTTGGTGTGGTAGCAAGAGGCAACATTGGCTATGTTCTCCATGATACATTGCACATCCACCACCATGGCGTCCACTGCCCCTGTCACTATGGCCAGCTCTTGCTGCAAGTAGTTCCCTGCAATGGGAAGCCCGTGCCTCACCAAGATCTCATTGGCAGTGCAGCACATGCCTGCCAGCACTATGCCCTTGGCACCCTTGCTCTGGGCATAGGCCAACATTTCGGGGTCCCTGGCTGCAACTACTATCATCTCTGAGAGAAGAGGCTCGTGGCCGTGAACCACTATGTTTACGTGGTCAGCCTTCAGCACCCCCAGGTTTATCTCCCCCTGTATGGGGTAAGGGGTGCCAAAGAGAACATCCTGAAGGTCTGTTGCGATCATGGAGCCTGCCCAGCCGTCTGCCAGGGCAGCCCTGGTGCACTGCTTGACCAGGTTCTTGTAATCCTGGTCCACTCCCATGTGGGTGCGGTGCATTATTTCCACTATTTCCCTGTCAATTCCCCTTGGGATCACATCCAGCTTTTTCCAAAGCTCATAGCGCGCCTGTGGGGCCCTCCTGGCAAAGAAGATCTCCCCTTCCTGCTTACCCCACTCCCCCAAGGCCTTTTCCCCAACCTCCACGGCGATCTCATAGATGTCCCTTTCCACCTCTTCGCCGTTTTCTATTACATGGGTGGCCACTCCGAAGTCAGGGGCTATTTCCAAGAGCTTCTGTGTGTCTTTAATGGTGTAATCCTCGGTTTCCCTTCTGGCCGCAGCCAAGAACACCTCGGCCACTCCTCTGCCGTGGTCGCTGTGTGCGGCTGAGCCGGCCGCTACCATACGGGCGAAATTGCGCGCCGCGATGGTCTCTGGGGTGGCTCCGCAAAGCCCCTTTCGATTGTCCGGACCTTCCAAGTCCTTTTTGGTCAATGGCAACCTGCACGGCCCCTGGGCGCACATCTTGCAGCAGGTACCCTGCTCGCCTATGTTGCAAGGCTTCATAGCTTGGGCCCTGTCAAAGATGGTTTCCACCTGCTCGGCCTGTGCCTTGGCCAGCATTGCCTGGGTGGCCGTATCCACACTCAACTCCTTGGGATCGACCTTTTTGGTCTTGGCTTCGGCCAAGCCCGCCACCTTCTCCTTTTTCTCTTCTGCCATAGCGGTTCCTCCTCCGCTTGTTTTCTTCGGAAAGGGGGGCCTTCCCGATGGGTATTCCTACCCAATTTTAGTCTAACGAGCCTCTCACCCCTAGAACACCCCCCCTTACTTACGCAAAATGCCCTCCCCTCTGAGCCTCCACCTATCAAGCTGTCTCAAGATGTATAACCCATCCGGACCTGCTGTGCCGGGTTCAGGGCCTTTGCCGAACTGCACTTCCTTTTTCTGCACCAGATGAAGTTCTGCCTGTCTTCGCTCCCGCTCCTCCCTGCGCTTTCTTCTGAGCTCCATCAGCTCTTCCTCAGCCTTGGCCTTGGCCTCCTCTTTGGCCTTGGCCTCTGCCTCTGCCCTTGCCCTGGCTTCTGCCTCGGCCCTGGCCTTGGCTTCGGCTTCTGCCCTGGCTTTGGCTTCTGCCTCGGCCTTGGCCTTGGCTTCGGCTTCTGCCTTGGCCTTGGCCTCTGCCTCGGCTTTAGCCCTTGCTGCTGCCTCCAGGTCTACCTCCACCTTTTCTTCCACCTTGGGAGCCGCCTTGGGTGGAGGCGGCGGGGCAACTGCGGGCTTGGGTGGGGGCGGTGGTGGAGCAGCTGCAGGCTTGGCCGCGGGTGCTGCTGCAGGCTTGGCTGCGGGTGCTGCTGCTATGGGTTTGGCTTTGTCCCTTTGTACCTTTAACCTGGCCGGGGCTTCAGCTCTTTGGGCTGTGATCCTTTCCATGAACTTCTTGACCAGCTTTACGCTCTCTGGATGTCGGAGGATCAGGATGTCCGAGCCGGCCAGCAAAAACGAGATGGCGGTCACTGTCTCCATGAGGATCCCCCGCAGCTCTGGATCCCCCAGCTCTGGGGCCTCTTCCCGCCCCACCTTGGCCTCCTTGGTCTTCCAAACCTCGTTTCCAACATTGTTGATCATGGGCTGGGCCAGCTGGTCGTCCTCCTGCACCAAAGCGGCCATCCTTATGCGCTCCATGACTGAATAGCTATACTCCAGTCCGTAGCCCAGACCTCCTGTGGTGGGATCGATGATGATCTTGTCTCTTGGCACACCCAGGTTTCCCAGAAGGATGTTGAGCTGTTTGGCCAGGTTCACATCAATGGGGGAGCTGGCTATGACCGTATGCCCGAACCCCAGGGCTGCAGCCCCGATGGCTTTATGGTTCTCCTCCTCAACTGGCCCCAGGATCAGATTCCTGTTTTGGTAATCCTCTGCGATCTTTCTCAAGACCACCGTGTCCTTGGCTGTGTTTGCCGTGCCCCAGACAATGACTGGTACATCCACGGCAGCCAGCACCTTGCCCACAGCCTCGCTTGCCTTCTCGGCCGGAGCATCCAGGCCATTGGGATCCGTGGACTTTAGCTGCACAACTATTGCCTCAGCCCCGTAATGCTCCACGCATTTTTTTGCCCAGGCCCCCGGGTCATCCAAAACTCCCTCAAAGGGTTTCTCGCAGGCCTCGGGCCAACCCTCGGGCTTCATGTCCCAGACTTCCATGGCCACCAGGGGCTTGTTGGGCATGGAGCCCTCAAAAATGTGAAATGGATAGCAGTCCTCTCCGCCCACGCGCGCGACCTTGGGCTCCTTGCCCAGGGTCACCTCCCTGATCCTCCCCGTGTACTTGATCTTAGAGATTGCGAAAGCCAATTTGCCACCCCCTGTTGAGATTGCGCGCCGCGTGCCCTCCAGGGAACGCGGGGATTCGAGGCTTGGTTTGCTTTTCTATTTTTCCCCTATTGCCTTCAAAGCTGCCTTGACGGTGTTTTTCATAAGCATGGTTATGGTCATGGGCCCAACCCCACCCGGCACAGGAGTTATGGCCGCAACCTTGTCCACCACCTCATCAAATGCCACATCCCCCACCAGTTTTCGCTTCCCATCAGCCGTGCGCCCCACTTCGTTAACCCCTACGTCTATGACCACCGAGCCCTCTTTGACCATGTCTCCTTTCACATATTCAGGTACCCCCGCAGCCACTATCAGGATGTCCGCCCGTCTGGTGTGAAAAGCCACGTCCCTGGTCCTGGTGTGCACCACAGTTACGGTGGCATTTGCCCCAGGCCCCTTCTGGATCAGCATGTTGGCAATGGGCTTCCCCACTATGTTGGATCTCCCCACCACCACCACCTCTGCACCCTCGATCTTTGTGCCTGAGCGCACAAGCAGCTCCTGGATCCCGGCCGGGGTACAGGGCAAGAAGTCAGCTGTCCCTATCATCAGTTTCCCAACATTCACGGGATGAAATCCGTCCACGTCTTTGTCCGGATCTATGGCATACAATACCCTGGTTTCATCTATGTGTTTGGGCAAGGGAAGCTGAACCAGGATTCCGTGGATCTTGGGGTCTTTGTTGTACTTCTGGATAAGATCCAGCAGAGCTGCTTCGCTGATATCCGCGGGCTGATCATCCTGGACCGAATAGAAGCCTAATTCGTGGGCTGTCTGCTGTTTGGCCCTCACATAACTCTGGGAAGCCGGATTCTCTCCCACCAGGATGGTAACCAAACCTGGCACGACGCCGCGCTTCTCCTTCATCTGGACCACCTGTTGTCTCAACTCCTCCCTTATCTCCTTCGCCACTTCTGCACCTTTGATGAGTTTGGCAGCCACTGTCCCCTCCTCCTGTTCCCTTCGCGGTATGGTGGATCCTTTGGATAAGAAAAGCGAGACAATCAAAAATCCGGAAAACCCCCCTTCTGTTGACGATCCGCTATTATAAGGTCATCCCTTCTGGTTTCCAAGTCTCTGAATTCAATAGAGGCTGTAGCCTCAGGCCAATAGCTTATCCATGATCTCATAGAGAGCTTTCACAGCCACTGAGTCCTTTGGCAGCTCCACAACGGGTCTCCCTCTCAGATCGAATTGCTCCACATTGGGATCAGATGGGATCACCCCCCCCAAATCCAGGCCCTTGGCCTGGAGCTCCTCTTCCAATTGGGAATCCAGTTCCCCGCTGGAGCGGTTCACTATGACCTTGAGCTTACTGACCCTGATCTTGAGTTCCTGAGTCAGGTCTTTTACCCGCTGCGCCGTGAGAATACCCCTCTTGGTGGGATCTGTGACCACAAGCATCAGATCCACATCCTGCTGGTTCAGGCGGCTTATGTGCTCCAGACCTGCCTCATTGTCCACCACCACGTATGGATAATTCCTCTGAAGAATGTCCAGGTACTTGCACAAGAGGGTGTTAGCGTAGCAGTAACAGCCCGGCCCTTCAGGCCTTCCCATCACTATGAGATCAAATCCGTCGCACTCCACCAGGGCTTCCTGGACCTTCATCTCCATGTAAGTTTCCTTGGTCATACCAGTGGGAACCTGTGTCTTCATCTCCTCTCTGGCGTCTCCGACAACCTTGTGAACTTTCACCCCCAACATCTCGTTGAGATTAGAGTTGGCGTCTGCATCCACCGCCAGAACAGGCTTCAAGCCTTTTTCCACCAAATACCTAATGGTCAAAGCCGCCACCGTGGTCTTGCCGGTGCCGCCTTTGCCAGCCATGGCTATCTGGAAACTCATCGCTGACCCATCTCCTGTTTCAGACACTTGATCCTACCCAATACTCCCGGGAAGAAACGGGAGTGTGTATGGGGTAGAAAAAGAGCTGCCATGTAATTATCCATGAATGAACGGCTCTCACTGAGCTCCACGTTGGTCATCATCCTGGCCACCCTCTCCGCATCATCCAGCATCTCGTTGGAAAGCGATATGAGTCTGGCCCCAAGCAAAGAGCCGTTGCCCACAAAGTGGAATTTCTCCAGGGGCAATTCAGGCAGAAGACCTATGGTTATGGCGCTTTCCACATTCAGGTAGCTGCCAAAGGCCCCGGCTATCATGACCCTGTCGAGGTCCTCAGGTCTCAGATCCGCACTCTCCAAAAGGGTCTGGCAACCGGCGAACATGGCTGCCTTTGCTCTGATCACATTGTCAACATCGGCTTCGGTCAGTACTATGTCCTGACCAATGGCAGTGTCTTTGGCCCAAACCACAACGTATTCCAGGCCGGAATCACCCTGGCGTATCCTGGGAGTGTTTAGATTTGTCTTAAATTTTCCGTTCTGCTCTATCACACAGCACTCCAACAACTCGGCCAGCATGTTAATGAGGCCTGATCCGCATATGCCCCTTGGCTTTGCTCTTCCCACAGTCAGTACCACAGGCTCCAAACACCTGGGGTCCAACTTGAAATCCTCTATGGCTCCTGTGGTGGCCCTCATCCCGTGGCGAAGCCCTCCACCTTCAAAGGCCGGTCCTGCCGAGCAAGAGGCTGTGATCATCCAGTCGGAATTGCCCACCACTATCTCTCCGTTGGTGCCCACATCCATGTAAAGGGTAAGCTCTTTTCTCTGGAAAAGACCTGAGCCCAGCACCCCAGAGACTATGTCTCCCCCCACATAGCTGGACACCGATGGAAATGTGTACAGGTGCACATGGGAGCCCACCTCCAGACCCAGACCAACGGCCCTCACAGGAGGCACGAAGTTGGCAGCAGGCACATAGGGAGCCTCCCTGATATATTTGGGATTTATTCCCAGGAGAAGGTGGGTCATGGTGGTGTTTCCAGCTGCGGTCAGGTGAGAGATCCTGTCTCTGGAAACGCCCGTTTTTTGCAACAGCTCCTCTATGACCCCGTTTATGGTGGCCACCACTGCCTGCTGCAAGGCTTTAAGGCCCCCAGGCTTAAGCGCGTACACTATTCTGGTGATTACGTCGTCGCCGTAACGGATCTGGCCGTTATAATCCGAGGCCTCGGCCAAGGTTATCCCTTGGTTTAGATCCAGCAGTTGTCCCCATACGGTGGTGGTGCCGATATCCAGTACCACCGAATAGTGCTCCTTGCTGGTGTCCCCAGGCTCCACTCGTATGAGCTTGGGTTTTCGAGGTCCGTGGAACTGCAGATCCTCCACAGAGTGAGACACCCTGGTGTGCACCACCGTGCATGTGACCTTCCAATCGGCCTTTCTAAGAAGCTCAGGCAGCTCTTGAATCACTCTGAAATCAGTGGAAATGCTGTCCAGGTTGTGGGTTTTTTTTAGCCCCAGCAAAAGCCTGGTTAAGTCGCTGCGATTGTCCTCAGAGTTGGGTGGGGAGAGTTCCACATAAAACTTGCGAAGAGCCGGATTGAAGCGCCAACCAACTGCCAGGTTCTCCAGCTCTTGAGTGCTGGCAAGCCTTCCGGCTGCCTGCCCATCCCTGTCCCTGGCCAGGGCACCTCTATCCAGTTGAGACTCCAGGGGAACCTCTACAACCAGATCCCCCTTCACAGTACTCTGGCAGGCCTGTCTGAAACCCTGAGCTAACTCATCCTGGCTTAGGTAGGTTCCGGGGATTGAATCCAGAGTGCCCTTTATGATCCTCACCCGGCACTTGCCGCATACACCCGCGCCCCCACAGGCTGCATTCAAGAAAACCCCCGCAGCCATTGCGGCCCGCAAAAGGTTTTCCCCTTGGTCCACCCGGATCTCCAGCCCTTCAGGCTCAAAACGAACCCGCACCTGTCTTCTCATGAGGACCACCTAAGGAACCTGCACCGCCTAAGCCTCAGCAATAGACTCCTTTTCCGCCTCTGCAGCCGCATCACGGTGCTGGGCCCGAATGTGCAACCCTTCCGCTCCAATATCCACACCGGCCTCTCACCGGAGAAGAACTCTATTTTTCCCAAGAGGGAACGGTTCGGGTGGTACGCTCAAAAAGGCTGGGTGCCCGGCGGAAAAGCCACGCCCTGGGAATCCCACTTGGTCTAAATGTTTCACTTAATTTTACAAATAGAGCCCAGGGGTGTCAAGTTTTGACACAAACCCTTGGGCTCGTATCTGTGGCCAAGCCACCTGCTCATGAAAAAGCCCCGTGCCCATATTTCTTATGAACGCACCACAAAGCGGGAGTCCAGCCTGGAGAGCTTTTCCACTATGCCCCCGTATTCCAGTTCCGAAAACGGGAGCATGGCATTTCCAAAGAAACCCTGTCTTCTTATATCCAGGGCCTTGCGAGATACTTCCTGCCTCACATATTCCCAAAAAGGATGATCAAAGGCATCTGCCGACTCGGTGAGATGGCCTTCGTGCACACAATATGCTGCACAGCTTACAACAGGAGGACCGTCGAAGTAAGAAATGGTGGAATTTCGCTTTACTGGCATAAGAGGTCCTGTATGACTGCCTCGCATGAAGCCAGCCACATAATGTCCTATGCTAAAGGGAGCCAGAACTTCACCTGTGGCAGGGAAAGCCCCCTGCACCCTCACCAACATGATGGGATCGTCCTTACCTGTGTACTTACCGGCTATGTTGTGTAACCTGGTGGTACTGACTGCCGCGGCCTGCTCCCCCGTGGCCCTGGAGTACACGGCTTCCACCACGAATCTTTCAGGATCCCTCAGCAACGCGGCTATATCGTAGAGCTCCTCTGGGGCGTTGAGTTCTATGATCCTGTCTGCCTCCACATAGTTCACATCCATGATAATAAAACGAAATCCCTTGAACATTCCCGGAGACAAAATAAGACCGCTGTTGAACATGGGATCGCAGAAACCCAGGTAAAGGGGCAAGTTATAGGCACCCGGATCTGTCTTGTCAGCAGCAAAAAACAAGAAGGGCTCGTTGGGACGCTCCTCGAACTCCATTTCTGCCACCGCTGGCCCCAGCCCTTTCACGTTGCCCGAAAAGGCATCTTTCAGAAGGTCTTGACCGGCTCCATAAAGGCCCTGCTTTCGAGCCACTTCAGCGCCCTCCCAGAAAGCGTCCCAGGCAAGTTTATGCACCTGCTCGTCGCCTACACCCCTTTCATGGGTGCACAGTATCGCCACATCATCCCCAGTGAAGGAAACCTTGTAGTCTATAAGGAGTCCCCTTCTGTGTTCCTCCAGAAAACTCCTCACAGCATCCAGAAGTCTCTGGCTGGGCCTTATGTGACCTCCTATGCTCCCCACGTCCGCCTTGATAGCCGAGATAGTTGTTTTCATGGCTTCCTCCTGATGGACTTACCCTTGCCCCAAGACTTGGGGACAAGGGTCGGGATGAGACAAGCTTTGTGTGAGCCGCCCTTACCCTAGGGAAAGGCATCGCTGCTGTCAAGCCCATTGTGCTAGGCTCTGCGGCGGGCACCACAGTTCTTTCTGGGCTCTAGTAAGGTGGACCCAGCAAATGGGCGTTTCCCAGTCTTACCTGCCTCAGGCCTGCCTCCCTGGCTATTTCAAGACACTCCGTGGCATGCTTTGCCGAGGTTGTGGGAAGATCTCCAAGCCAAAACTGGGGGTAAAAGGCCAGAAGGGTGTAGGGGATTTCGGGATCCAGCTCCTTTATGAAAATGGCCAGGTTCTTGACCTCCACATGATCCACATATCCTGGGACCAAAAGGGTGCTGGCCACCAGCAAAGGAGGCTCTCTTCTCATGGGGATCCAGGCGGCCAACCTCCTGAAGCTATCCAGGGTGTGGCGGTTGCTCACCCCACACAATGCATGATGGATCCCTTCATCCCATGCCTTGAGATCCACCTTGATGCATCCTCCGGTCTTAAGGGAGATCTGGGCCATTCGACTCAAGAAAGGCTCCTTCAAGGAGCCGTTGGTCTCCCAACATATTCTGAGCACCCTACCAGCATTGGCCTTCAAAGCCATCTTGGAGGCGCTCAGGGCATGAAGCACCTGGGCAGAGGGATCTCCTCCGAAAAAACAAATGCAGCTGGTATTCTCATCCACAGCCTGAGCCAGCTCCCAGGCATGCTTTTGAGGAGCTTGGAGGGTGAGATCCCTGTAATGATGATTCTGACAGAAAAGACAGTTGAAAGAGCAGCAATGATAGAATACGGCCAGATTGAAATACCCCCTCTCCGCTCCCCTCTTCCTGGAATAGGTGGGGTATCCACACCCCGTGCCACCAGGGCAGACCCAATCTGCCACGCAGTTGGTGGGAAGGGGATCCTTATACCATGAAAAATTGCCTTCATGAGCCCTCCCCCCCACGAGCCTCCCAGCTCTACAGGATCGGATCCCGCAATATCCCAGACCTCCTTGGGGTATGCTGCATTGATGCATGCAGATGTTGCACCTGATACCTTGAGGGTCTTTGGGGGGCTCGGCAGGCAGCCTGGATTCTCTCCTGCTCTTTAGATGGATCTGTCTTATGCTGGGCCAAAGCTCCTGGAAGTGCACCCTGATACACGGGCCACAGTAGCCTATGGACTCCGATATTTCCCTGCCTTGTTTTCCGCAATGGCCGCAACGCGCCATGATGCCCTGGCTGAGGTCATTTGGCTCTGATCAGAAACACTTGGCTGATCTCGCATCCCGATGACGTCTTTGACTCAATTGGGATTGGCTTTACAACCACGACATCTTTTATAACAAACTGACCTGGATCACCACCAGGCCCCAAGGGGTTGACACCCCTGGTATGTTGATTTTGGTCAGGCTCCATCACCAGGGCCTAACATGGAAGAATTCACAACGTTCTGGGGTTTGCCAGCCAAGAAAGCCTTGACATTTTCCACTGTGGTTTTCATCAACCTCCTTCTAGCCTCCAGTGTGGCCCAGGCAATGTGGGGGGTGATAATTACATTGGGAGCCTTTAATAGGGGGTTGTCAGGCCTTATGGGTTCTTGAGAGACCACGTCCAGGGCAGCTCCTGCCAGGATACCTTTTTCCAAAGCCAGTGCCAAATCCCTCTCGTTAACAAGCCCTCCCCTGGAAGTGTTTATGAGAAATGAGGTGGGCTTCATATTGCTCAAGAGCTTCATGTTTACAAAGCCAACATTTTCAGGGCGTTGGTAACAGTGAAGCGTCACAAAGTCAGAGCAGCCGAAAAGCTCTTCCAGACCCATCCACTCAAAGGGCTGGTATGCTGGATCAGAACCTCTTTGAGTATCATTGGCCACAACTTTCATGCCAAAGGCATGGGCTATTTCACCCACTCGCCTGCCTATGCGCCCGAAACCCACTATCCCCATGGTTCGGCCAGCCAGCTCCAGCAATGGAACCTTCCAGAAGCACCAATCCGGCTGACTCCACCAGCCCCCTGCCTTTACCGCTTGGTCATGCAAGGCAGTTCTGCGCGCAAGCTCCAGCACCAGGGCAAAGACATGCTCGGCCACGGTGTCTGTGCCATACACAGGCACATTGGAGACGGGAATCCCTCTTTGGGCAGCGGCCTTCACATCCACCACATCATATCCTGTGGCCAAGACCGATATGAACCTAAGATGAGGTAACCTTGCGATGGCCTGCCCTGTTATAGGGGTTTTGTTGGTAAGAAGGACCTCGGCCCCTTGAGCCCTTGGCACCACATCCTCCACTGATGTCCGGTCATGGACTTCTAAGTCCCCCAACTGAGCCAGTTCATCCCAGGGATTGTCTCCCGGGTTCAGGGTATAGCCATCCAAGACCACTATCTTCATTGTATTAACCTCCTTGTCTATGAAACCACTTTTCTTAACGCACTGGGTAAAGCGCAATGAAGGGATGATATAACCAAATGTTAAACGAAAAACAGGTTGCTTGATCCCCTGTTCAAGGCAACTGAAATCCTCTTTGGGCTGGCCCATGCTTCTTTTCATGCTCTTGTAATTTGCCAGATGATGCTTTCCCACCTGACCATCCCTCGGCATTGGTTATTTAGGTACACACCCCTATACTAATTTTATCCCAGGACACCTGGGAGAATTGGCCCACATCATTCGCTCATGAGAAATAAAAGGGGCTGGACTATTATATACCTGCACGGGCGCTCCATGTTTTTCATGTACAGGCTCTCAGCGCTCATCGGGGAGTCAACCTGGGCGGGATTTCCCTTCCGCAGAACTTGCAGCGCACGCTTTGTTTTTTTTTGCTAAGGGGAAAGATCTGTACCCTCTTGCAGGCCGGACACCTTCTGCCCAGGGATGAAAGGGTTCCCAACAAAAAACTCAGGAAATGAATCATTTAACCCCCTGGGCTCTATCGTGTGATTCCAAAATACCCATGAGCTGGGGAAAATTCCTGGGATCTGCCAGGATCACCAGCACGTCCCCTGGCATGATGGGCATTTGGGGATCAGGATTCACCATCAACTCCTCACCTCGTCTGATAGCCACCACCGTCACGCCATATCTCTTTCTGAGATCTAGCTGAGCCAGACTTCTGCCAGCAGCCTGGGAACCCTGCTGGACTGTTAAGGAACGTACCTCGATACCTTGACTCATGGTACCCAGATCACACACGGTGGATCTGGCTGATGAAGGGGTTCTTAACATTTCGTAGCCTTCTGCCCTTATATCTTCCACCATTTTTTCAACCTGGTCTTCTGGGACCAGGAAACGCCTCAACACCCTTGTAAAGATCTCCACCGATGTTTCAAACTCCTCTGGAATTACCTCGTCCGCCCCCAGCCTGTAGAGGGCTTCCACCTCTTGAACATATCTGGTTCTGGCTATTATGTAGAGACCAGGGGAGAGTCTCCTGGCAAGGCTGACTATCCTGCGCGTGGCCCCCGGATCGTTTATGACCACAACCAGCACCCGGGCCAGCTTCAGCCCTGCTGCCTGAAGCACCGACTCATGGGTCGCATCCCCGTAAAGTATTGGCTCTTTCTTGTCCCTCTCTTTTCGCACTGTCTGGAGATTGGCCTCCACGATCACATATCTGATCCCTCCCGCCCTGGCAGCCCTGGCCAGGTTTCTGCCGTTGAGGCCAAAGCCCACTATGACAAGGTGCCCAGCAAAACCGCTATTAGAGACAGAATCAGGGACAGATTCCCTAAGCAGCCAACTCGGCCAACCCTTCCATCTCATGGCCCCAGAGGCCAAGACATGTCCTGCCCTGATGAGAAGAGGAGTTCCCCCCATGCTCAAGACCGCAGCAGCCAGGAAACCCTGATAGATCTCCTCGGGCAGAAGTCCCCTGCTTAAGGCCGACTGGGCTAGCACAAAGGAAAGCTCCCCTATCTGAGCCAAGGCTGAGCCCACAAGAATCAAGGCCCTGAGGGAAAGGCCCATGACAATACCAGTGCCCATGACCACCGCTGCCTTAAGCAGCACCAACGATACTGCGGCAAAAACTATCCAAAGGGGCTCCCTCATGAGAACCTGGGGATCCATCAACATGCCCATGGAAACAAAGAAGAAGCTCATGAAAACATCTCTAAAAGGCAGCACATTTCCCAGGGCCTCATGGCTGAACTCAGACCTTGAGATGACGATGCCGGCCAACAGAGCCCCTATGGCGGGCGAAAGCCCCTGTGCATGGGCAAACCAGGCCATGAAAAAACATACGGCCAGCAGACTCAATAGAAACATCTCCCTGTTTCTGGATCTGGCAGCCAGAAAAAGCACCCAGGGCAAAATCTTCCAGCCTGCCAAAGTCACCAACAACATGAGTCCCATACCCCTGAGCACCTCCAACCACTCAGGCCCACCCCCTTGGCCGCCTCCCAAAAGAGGAAGCGCCAACATCATGGGAATTACCAGCAGATCCTGAAAGATCAAGATGCCCAGAGCGTTTTGGCCGTGGGGAGAGTCCAGTTCGGCCCTTTCCTGCAATGAGCGAATTACTATGGCCGTGCTGCTTAGCGCAGCCAACATTCCCACCAGGAGGGCCAATGGGAAGCTCCAACCTGAAAAAAAACCTATGAGGAGACAAACTACCAGTGTGCCCCCTACCTGGAGGGGACCTCCTTTTAGCATGGCCAGTCGAATGCGGCTTAGGCTCTCCTGGGTGAACTCCATTCCCACGCTGAAAAGCAAAAGAGACACCCCCACTTCTGCCAGGAGCTGCACCCTATGAGGGCCACCTACCCATCCCAGGCCGTGGGGCCCTGCCACCAATCCCACCCCAAGAAACCCAAGCAGAACCGGAGCCCTGATCAGCCCGCACAGGAATAAGGCCGCTACAGCCGATGCCAGCAGGATCTCTATGTCCAGTAAAACGTCCATTCTCTTCCCAGGATTCCTAGAGATTTAACACAGGGGCCAGTTGTTCCCAGTGGAGCTCTCATCCCTAGGGATTCGCTGAACATGGTCCCTCAACTCAGGCCTTTTCAGTTCACAGGTCCCAGCCACCCGAGCTAGCAGCCTACAACACATAGGCCTTGGCTTAAGATTCCCTTCTGAGCGTCCTCATTTTCTTTTTTTCCCAGATCAGGGCCTGCTCATGTTCTTTTCCCAGCTGGAGTAACACCACCGCAGCTATCACCAGAGCCCCTCCCAAGGCCTGGAGAGGTTCCAGCGCTTCTCCCAGGAACAAGAAGGAGATTAACCCTGCGAATATGGGCTCCATGGTAGCTGTGATGATGGCCCTCGTGGACCTGATACGGCTAACCCCCAGCAGATATAACCCAAAGGGAAGAACAGTACCTGCCAGGGCAATGTAAAGAAGCCATCCCCACTGCTCCAGGCTGAAACCGGCTCTTATGTAGCGAAAAGGCTCCATGAACAAGTGCCAGAATAAGGCTGCAAAGAGCATGGCATATTCAAGCACAGTCCAGGGCGAATTCCTCTCCATGGCCCTTTCTCCCAAGAGGGTATAGGCTGCAAAGCAAAAGGCAGCTCCTACCCCTCCCAGGATCCCTTCTCTATTGAGTTCCAGGAGTCTCAAATTGTAGCCTCCCACAACCAGATAACAGCCTCCTAGAGCCAGAGCCAAGGCCAGCGCCTTGAATTTGCCCATGCGCTCGCCCCAAAAAAACAACGTATAGAGAGTCACTATGATGGGGGCCATGTATTGCAACAGTATGGCGGCGGCCACCTGGATATTGCTTATGGCGTAGAAGTAGGTGGCATTGTTGAGAGCCATAAAAAGCCCCAAGAACAAAAGACGCGGAATATCAACTAGCTGGATCTTAAAGGTTCCTTTGGTCTTCAGAAGGAGCACTGCCCCCAGCAGCAAGGCGGCAAAGGTGATTCTTATCTGAACCAGATCCAGCAGGCTCATGCCTTGGGAAAGAAGCCCCTTGCCTGCAGCTCCTGATGAGGCCCAAAGCAATGCTGCTGCAATAACACACAGGTAACCCTTGTACTGAGCGGTTGGGGGCATCTGGAAAGCTGCCTGCCTTTCTCGGGCCCTTATATCATTTGAGCCGATGGGAGGTCAACGAAAGGAGCTTTTGAATCAGCTTGCAAATAGTTGAGCAGCACTTAGAATAGGCCTTATCCCACAGGCAAAGGATCTGTCCTGTGGCATAGCGCTTTGCCCAATACTAACCCTCAGGAGCCGTAACATGTTGATTCCAGATCACCTCAGGTACAGCAAGGATCATGAGTGGGCCTCTGTGGAGGATGGCAGGGTCCTGGTGGGCATAACAGATTTTGCCCAACAGCAGCTGGGCGACATCGTCTATGTGGAGCTTCCCGGCCCAGGAGAAAAACTTAAGGCAGGCCAGAGCTTTGGGGTGGTGGAGTCCGTCAAGGCCGTATCTGATCTCCTAGCTCCTGTAAGCGGTGAGGTGCTGGAGGTGAACGGGGAATTGGCAGAGCATCCGGAATGGGTGAACCAGGACCCTTATGGAAAAGGCTGGATGATAGCAGTGCAAATGGATAATCCTTCGGAGTTGGAAGGTCTTCTGGACGCAAAAGGCTATGGGGCCTTTATAGCCGAGGAGGCCTGATGTGCCTTGCGGAAATATTCTTGGAACCAGATGTGCTCACCTCTGAGTTAAAAATGGGCACAGGATCAATGCCCGTTAGTTTTCCCAGCAGGTCCAGGAGGGATGAGGGCATAGGCCTAGGGAAGCTCTAGCCAGGGAGGGATCACGTGGGCTTGATCTCGGAGCAAGAGGCTACCAAGCGCATGATGGATTTCATAGGGATCAGCTCCTTGGAGGAGCTTTTCCAGGAAATCCCAGAGCAGGTGCGCCTCGAGGAAGAACTGGATCTGCCGGGGCCTATGAGGGAGTGGGAGCTCTTGGCCCATCTTAGGTCCATGGCAGGCAGGAACATTTCCAGCCAGGACATGGTGAATTTCCTTGGGGCAGGCTGTTATGACCACCATGTTTTTTCAGCAGTCAAGAGTTTGATTCGCCGCGGGGAGTTCTTCACAGCTTACACTCCTTACCAGCCAGAGCTCAGCCAGGGGACCCTGCAGGCCATGTTTGAGTTTCAGACCTATGTATGCCGTCTTTCGGGCATGGAGGTGGCCAACGCCTCCATGTATGACGGAGCCTCGGCCCTGGCTGAGGCAGTCTTGATGGCTCAGAGGCTCAGACCAGGCAGAAGCCGCGTGGTCATCTCAGGAGCGGTCCATCCGGAGTATCGGGCGGTGGTTCGCACCATGACCCATCCTTTGGGCTTGCAGCTGCTGGAAGTAGAGCCTGACTCTTCATGGGAAACCTGCTGGGAGAAATTGGAAGACTCGGTGACACCAGAGACCTCTTGCCTGGTGATTCAGAACCCCAACTTCTTTGGAACCATAGAGGATTTGGAGGGGATTCAAAGAGCTAAGAGGGCCATTGAACGCGTGGGAGGGCTTCTCATTTTTTTGGTGGTGGAAACCACCTCCCTGGGGCTTCTCAGACCACCTGGAGAGCTAGGGGCAGACATCTTTGTTGGAGAGGGCCAGCCCCTGGGTCTCCCCATGAGTTTCGGGGGACCTCACTTGGGACTTCTGGCCACCAAAGAGATTTTCCTTAGACAGATGCCTGGAAGGCTGGTGGGGCAAAGCACAGACAACAGAGGAAGAAGGGGTTTTGTTCTGACCCTTGCCACAAGGGAGCAACACATCAGAAGGGAAAGGGCCACTTCCAATATCTGCACCAACCAGTCCCTTTGCGCTTTGGCCATGACCATCCAGTTGGCCCTCTTGGGCCCCGAGGGGTTAAAAGAAATAGCGGTTCGAAGCTCTGAAGCCGCCCGTTGCACCATGGAGGCTTTGGAAGGCCTTGGGGGTATGGTCATACCCCAAAAACGGATATACAACGAGTTCGTGGTGCGCAGTGCCTTTGATCCGCTGCGGCTCAACATGGAACTGCTCAAAAGGGGAATAATGGGGGGAGTGGATCTGGGCAGATTCAGCCCGGCATGGAAGGGGAACTGGCTATTGTGTTGCACCGAAAGGACCTCCCCTCAAGATATAGATAAACTGCTTGGCTGTCTCAGGGATATCTTGGCATGAATGGCAAAGAACCTGGAGATTTTCTTGATGCCCAAAGCGGGCTTGTTTTCAAAGAGCCCTTGATCTTTGAACTGGATGCAGGCGAAGGGGATGGTCTGTCTTTTGGGAAAAAGCAGGTTCCAGGGCCAGGGCTCGGGATCCCCCAGGAATTCCTCAGGCAAGAGCTGCCCATTCCGCAGCTTACCGAGCAACAGGTGGTTCGGCATTTCACACGCCTTTCTCAATGGAACTTCTGTGTGGACACGGGCTTCTATCCCTTGGGCTCCTGCACCATGAAATACAATCCAAGGGTAAACGAGGAAGGGGCTTCCTTAGAGGGTTTTGTCTCCATACATCCTTATGCTCCTGAACAGGCTGTTCAGGGGGCCTTGGCCCTGATGTACGAACTGGAGTCCATGCTGGCAATAATTACTGGAATGGACAGGGTCACGCTTCAGCCTGCTGCTGGGGCACAGGCAGAACTCACAGGGATGCTCATGGTGAGGGCCTACCACAGAGACTCAGGCAGTCCACGCAAGAAAGTCTTGATCCCTGATTCTGCCCATGGCACAAATCCAGCCTCCTGCGCTCTTTGCGGCTTCCAGGTAGTGCAGGTGCCTTCGGATGAAAGAGGTTTGCTCTCTCCCAAGGATATCTCCTCCAGGCTGGACGAGGATGTGGCAGCCTTGATGTTGACCAACCCCAACACCCTGGGTTTATTCGAGGAAAACATCCTGGAAATCTGTGAGATGGTTCACAGCGTGGGAGGCCTCGTGTACTGCGATGGGGCCAACCTGAATGCCTTGACCGGGATCGCCAGAATCGGCGACATGGGCGTGGATCTGTTGCACATGAACCTGCACAAGACATTCTCCACCCCTCACGGGGGCGGCGGACCTGGGGCAGGTCCTCTGGCAGTGAAGGCCATCTTGGAGCCTTTTCTGCCTGTGCCCAGGGTGGAGAAAGCAGGAGAGGATTTTTGCCTGCGAGAGGATTTCCCCAAGAGCATAGGCCGTGTAAAGGCCTTTTATGGACACTTTGGGGTATTGGTTAGAGCTTATGGTTATCTACTGTCCTTGGGGCCCCGGGGGCTCACAGAGGCCACCCGCAGGGCTGTGCTAAACGCCAATTACTTGAGAGTTGCCCTGAGGGATCTTTACCACCTTCCCTATGACAGGCTCTGCAAGCATGAGTGCGTCTTCTCCGACCGAAACCAGGCCCGTCTAGGAATTCAGGCCTTGGACATTGCCAAGAGATTGATGGATTATGGTTTTCATCCCCCCACCATCTACTTCCCGCTCATCGTAAAAGGGGCTCTCATGATAGAACCCACAGAAACCGAGACCCTAGAAACATTGGACAGGTTCGTGGAGGCCATGCGCAAAATAGCCTTGGAGGCGCAAAATGAGCCTGAGACCGTGCGCTCAGCTCCCCACATCACCAAAGTGGGACGGCTTGACGAAGTAGCCGCAGCCAGAAGGCCTCTGCTGGTGGCCCCCAGGGCAAAGGTTGGCTCATCCAACCAAGGGCCTTTCTGAGAACTCATATCATATGAAATGGAGATTCCTTTGATGGCAGAAAAGGACTCATACATGCGTTGGAAGGACTTGGGGCTGCAAGAGGTGGATCCTTTCCTGGCCCGACTCACCCAATGGGAGGATGCGCGGCAAAGACTCAAGCTGATTCTGATTCCCTCTGAGAGCATATGTCCCAAGGCTGTAAGAGATGCCTTGGCCTCATCTTTCACCAGTGTTTATGCAGAGGGTTACCCACCCAATCTCATGGAGGGAGCCAGCGAGGAAGAGCTTCAGGATGTGGAAGAACACTTGATTCGCTACAGAAGGTACGGGGACAGAAGATTCTACAAGGGTACAGAATACGTTCACTTTGTGGAGGCGCTGGCTAAGGCCAGAGTGAGCCGTTTGTTTGCCACCTCTGATTGCCCGGCCAGAAACATCTTCGCCAATGTTCAACCCCTTTCTGGAGCTGCAGCCAATAATGCCGTGTACCAGGCCCTCCTGCAACCAGGCGACACCATAATGGGCATGGCCCTGGCCCATGGGGGGCATCTGACCCATGGTAGCGAGCTTAACAGATCAGGAAGGCTTTACAGAGCTGTGCCTTACTGTGTGTCCAGCCGCACCGGCAGGATCGATTACCAGCAGTTGAGAAGCCTAGCCACAGAGCACCGCCCCAAGATGATAGTGGCTGGTTTCACCTCATACCCGTGGGCTCCGGACTGGAAAGAGCTAAGAGAGATCGCCGATGAGGTGGGAGCTTTTTTACTGGCCGATATTGCGCATCCAGCAGGCCTGGTGGCAGCCGGGCTTTATCCCAATCCTGTGGGCATCGCCCATGTTGTCACCTTCACCACCCACAAGACCCTGTGCGGGCCAAGGGGAGCTGTTATCTTGAGCACAGATCCTTCCATTGCCCAGAGGCTGGATTCGGCCGTTTTTCCAGGGGAGCAGGGCGGCCCCCATGTAAACAAAATAGCCGCCATGGCAGTAGCCTTTGCCATGGCCAACAGGGAGCAGTTTAGGCAACTTCAGAGGAAAATAGTTGAAAACGCAAAGGCTCTGGCTAATGCCCTGGAGGATCAAGGGGTCACCATCTGTTATGGCGGAACAGATACCCACTTGCTGGTGGTGGACTTGAAGGGGTTGGGAAGGCCCACGGGTTATCCTCTTCTGGGGGAAATAGCAGCCCGCATCCTGGATTTGGCTGGTCTGGTGGTGAACCGCAACTCTTTGCCTGGTGATCCATCCTTTGCCCAGGCCAGAGGCATCAGGCTGGGCACGCCCTGGGCCACCCAAAGGGGCATGGGGCCCCAAGAAATGAAGGAAGTGGCCCGTTTGATAGCCTTTATCCTGGAAGAGATAAGACCTTTTACCTATAAAGGCTCCATCGGAGCTCTACCCAGAGGGAAGCTGCCCCAAGAAGTGCTGGAAAAGGCCAGGCTCAGGGTCCGGGAGCTCCTGGAAGGGGTTGATCCCGGAATATCTCCCTTGGGCTATCCCCACGAGACCAGCCCTCCCGAATCTGCCCTGGAAAAGGACGCTGCCGGAAAATCTCTATTTATTAGGATCCAAGGGGAGCGGGCCTGGGCTTTTCTGCAGGAGGTCTGCACGAGGGATCTCACGGGGCTCTGCATGGGCGAAGCCAGGGAATCCTATGTGCTCGACGAGCAAGGCAAACTGCTGGATCGAATCCTTGTTCTCAGAGAAGGCCCGGAGTCTTTCAGAATATATTCGGGTCTTGGAAAGATATTGCCCTTGGCCACCTGGTTCAGAAACCTTTCTGACGGCTATGTTCTCTTTGACCCCGAAGACCTCCTCGCAAAAGTGCAGGGCCCTGTCAAGGTTCAGCTGGAGACCTGTCCTGAATCTGGCTTCCTTCAGCACTGGGAGGAGTCAATTGCAGCCCCAGAGCTTTTCCAAAAAAACCCATCTCTTATAGACATTCACAAACCATACTTCATAGGGCTTTGGGCACTGAAAGATCACCAGAGGCCTAGGTGTTTTTCCCCTTGGGAACCTCCGCCCTCTCCCCAGTCACTGCGAAGGACCTCTCTTTATTCAAGACACAAGCTTTTGGCAAAAAAAATGGCTCCCTTTGCAGGTTGGGAGATGCCCATTTGGTTTAGTTCCATACAAGAGGAGCACGGGGCTGTGAGAAAGGCTGCCGGGCTTTTTGACGTGAGCCACATGGGCACCATAGAGATACAGGGTGGCGAAGGTGCACATTTTTTGGATCTTGTGACCACCAATTACGTGCGCTGGCTCAGGCCAGGTGAGAGTCAGTACAGTTTTCTGCTTAGCCCAGATGGAGCCGTGATGGATGATTTATTGGTGTACAGGCTGGAAAAACAAAGATATCTTCTGGTGGTCAACGCAGCCAATGCTGAGAAGGATTTCAGTTGGCTTTCGGCCGTGGCAAGGGGTGAGGTGGCTCTTGATTTGGAAGGCAGAGGAGTCTTTTTTGGAGGAGAGTTGAGCCTAAAGTACCTGCAAGATCCCGAGGCCGGGGAAAGTGCACTGGTGGATCTGGCTCTCCAGGGCCCGGCCTCCAGGGCAATCCTGGAGCAAATGGCCGCAAGCCTGTGGGACAGGTGGGTACTGAGGGGACTCAAGAAGGGACAGGTGGCCAAGGTCAAGATGGGAGATACTTGCCTTTGGGTGGCCAGAACCGGGTACACAGGAGAGCAGGTAGGCTTCGAGATATTTGTACATCCTGAGAAAGCACCCCAAGTTTGGGATCAGATCCTGGAGTTGGGCAAACCCTTGGATGTGATTCCAGCAGGACTCGGGGCCAGGGACTCTCTTCGAATAGAAGCCGGCCTCCCCCTTTACGGTTTTGAACTGGCAGGCCCCCTGGGAATAGACCCTTTTGAGGCGGGTTTGGGGCAATTCGTGAAGTTTCACAAGCCATTTTTCTGCGGCCGCAGGGAAATGCTCACCAAAAGTCAAAAAGTAAAAAGAAGACTCATTCGCTTTCGCTTGATTCAGAAGGGAGTTCGTGTGGTCAGATCAGGGGATCTGGTCTTGCACAGAAGATCCCAACAAGTCATGGGATGGGTCACCAGCGCAGCCCCCAACAACCATGGGATCCAGATGGGCCTAGCTCTGGTGGAATCCCGCTTTGCCCAGCCCAACACACCCATTGCCATCTTGAGCAAGGAACGTATCAAAGGCCAGCCTTCAGAGTCCATAGGCCCAGGCCAACATTTGGCGCTTCACGAGGAAGGGCTTATTCTGGAACGCTTCCCGGGCCGTGATACCCTTGCACAAGCCTGATAGCCACTTCTTGGAGTTGGCTCCAATATGGCAAGCGTTATTTTCCACGGCCCATGGAGATTCGGCTGGGGCCTGCTATCCACGAATTATCTTAACTGAAAGCACCCCGGAGTCTTGGGCTGCCATTGCCCGAAGATGGCCTACCTGGATGTATGATCTGGGCTGGGCAGTTTGGTTAGAGATATCTCCACCTGAAGCTCTTCAGCTAGGCCCTCTAGGTCCTTGCGCAAGGCTTTTCGATCCATTTCCTGAGGCACGCTGACCTCCATCACCATGGTAAATACAGGACTGCCTGTGGTAGGAGCTGGCTCCACATGGGTATGCAGGTTGGTGATGTTGATCCCCTTGGAGGCCAAAAGTTTGGAAGTTCTATACACTATTCCGGCTCGATCCAGACCCACCACCCGCACCTCATAATCCGGTTCCGGGTGCAGCCCATGGATGGGAATCTGTTCTTGCATCACGGACAAAAACACAGTCAGACCTTTGTCCCACTCCAAGCGCTTGCATCCCCTCTGGAGCCTCTCTGGGAGGTCTTCCCCTTGACCTGAAAGTAGTATGAGCAAGGCAAAGTGATCCCCCAGAAGAGTCATGCTGGAGTCTTCCAGGTTGCAACCGCATTCGAATATCAGTTCAGTCACATCGGCCACTATTCCAGGCCTGTCTTTGCCGATGGCCGAAATCACGAAAAAGCTTCTCATGAAAAACTCCCCTGGGGCTTCCCAGCTCCCACACCTTGGAGATTTCGCCTAAGGGACTTCTAGCAGGCCCAGCCATCCCATGAACAGGCCCCAGATTTCTGAGAACTACATAGAGCCTCCTTGGGCAGAAAACCAAGAATCAAGCTCTCCTGGCAGATTGCCCTCGGCCTTCCCTATAAGACTCCCCATTCAGCGTTTGCGCATCCTGCCGCCCTCATAACCGGGGTATCCCTCTTGCTGTTCCCTGGGACTCGGCGGCTTCCTAAAGCTCTCCGATTCCCTGTCAGGCAGGGGAAGGATTACCTCTATGCCCTCTTGTTGCAATTCCTTCTGGATCTCGTCTGCGTACCTTTTTTGCTCCTCAGGCGAGAGCCTGGAGAAGAAACCCAGGATCTCCTTGAGTTCCTCGGTGCCTATGGTTCCAGTAATCACGCGCCCATCAGGAAAGATGATGGCAAACTGGCCGCTCTTGATTACCAGCTTTTCCCCGGTTACTGAATTGGTGATCTCCAGATCCCCAAATATGTGATAGGCCTTGGTGGTGTCCCCCTCCAGCATGGCTATGCTGTCGCTGCCCCTCACCCCCAGCACTGCAGTGGGGGTCTGGACCCGAAAATTGGAGCTTTCTTTGGAAAGATACTTGGTTACTATGAACCTGAGCTTCCCCTGCAAGAGCCCTATAACGGATTGTTTTCTCTTCTTGTCCCAAGTCAGTTCATACTGACGGATTTCTATGGCAGAATTCTCCGCCAATACTGTCATGCTGTCATCCTCGTACAGGATCTTGGCTCTCCCATCAGGGCCTGTTCTCACCTTATCCTTCTCGAACACCTCATCGTATCGCTTGGCTATCTTGAAGGAAGTTTCTCCTTCATGAAGTATCTCCACTGTTCCTCGCACCTCGGTGAGCACACCCACCTTCTGGGCCGAATGGGCTGGCAAGCTCCAGAAAACCATAACCAGAATCGTTAACAATGCTCCAAAACCTCTTGTCCAAATGCTCATCTTGGACCTCCTCGGGGTTCGACCCAGTTCAGTAGCTCCAGGAAAACAGAAGTGAGTAAATCTGGCGATCATAGTCAAAATCCCCAATGTTGGAATCGTTTCTCACAAAAGCCATTCTGCCTTTGACCTCAAAACCGTTTCCCAGAGGTCTGGAAAGCTGCCAGGCCATGGAGTACTGGTTGTCCTGCCTTTCCAAACCGAATAGAGATTGAACTCTGTCATAAGAGCGCCTCTGGTACTCGAAATCAAAGTTGAATTGCATCTTCCAGGGCAGTTGATATTGAAACCCGGCCAGCACCAAGAAGGACCTGTAGTCAAGGTTGCTCCCATCAGCCTGGTTTCCCTCAAATCCAAGGCCTGCCCGGAGGTAGCCCCGGCCTCCTTGCAGGAGGTAATACTGGTTGTATTCTGCCCTCAAATTCCAGGAATCAGGGTCGCTCTTATGTACTGTCGGGAAATTGTACTGTCTGCTTTGCCCCCTCAAGTAAAGCTCCGGGGCCAAGTTGTAAGGTCCATGATACATGAGGCTGGCTCCCAGGGAGTGGGTATCTGACAACTGATCTCCCCCCAGCAGAACCGACTGGTAGTAATAGAAGGGACGCAGATACCACTCTGCCCTGCGCCACACCCCGTAAAGCTCTCCAGTATTGCTTAGGACGTTCATATCGCTACTGTCGTCGTGCACGCTGGCATAAAAGCCGTACCTGCCTCCAAAGGACCACTCTCCCACATCCAGGAAGCGATAATCCAGAAGGGCAGAAAAGGGGAAGCGCACCTGAAACCTATCGGGTGTTTTCAGGGGAACTTCCAAGGAGTTCCTCCGCCCCTCTATGGTAACGTTGGTGTCATATTCCACCCCTGTGCTGAGCCTGGCCGAAAAACGGGGGCCTGCCTCCCTTGCCCCAATCTTATTGGCCTCCCAGGCGTATTCGCTCATGGGATTGATCTCACTCACCCTCTGGAAGACCGAGCTGGCAGCCTCATGCTGGTTGAGTTGTTTGAGTGCCAGCCCTTCATAGAACATGGAAGCCTGGTTGAGTCTTGGCTCCAGGGCCCTGGCTTTTTGCAAATCCCCCACGGCCTCCTTGGGCTGCCCCAGTTTGAGCCTCACCAGGCCCATAAAGAAAACCACTTCCCCGGAGGCTGGATCCAACTTGCTTGCTTCCTCCAGATACCCCAAGGCCTCTGGGAAAGATCCTTCCAAATACAAGGCTGCTGCCAAATCCAGCTTCAATCTGGCATCTCCAGGCCTCTTTCCCACCTCCCCTTTGAACAGCTCAGAGGCAGAAGCCTTTCCCGAGGCCTTGGCCTTGGCCAGAAAAAGATACTTACGAATCTCCAGATTGCCCGGGTCCTCTTTCAGAGCCTCCCCTAGAGCTTCGGCTGCTTCACGGTAAGAGCCCTTGTCATAATACATCATGCCCTTGCTCATGAGCACCTCGGAGAGATCAGAGGCCATGGATACTGCCGGTGATTCTACACATACCATCAATGCCAAAATGATCACCAACCCCAAGCTGCATCTGACCACCATGACTCCTCCCCATATCCGGGAATTCCCGGGGAAACCGTTTTGGAACCTAACCGGGTCGGTCTTTGCCGTTTTTAGTTGAAAACCGCTCTACAGTCAAGAACTATTTGCAGCATCAAGATTTAGGCAGGCCTGAGGCTTCTGGGTGTGAGCTCTCAAGGCCCTGCAATTTTCATGAGTCCATCATAGACTCTGGGGAGCAGAAGCCTCAAAATAGGGATTTCCAATAGGTTAGTGATGATCTGGAAGACCCGGGGACATTGACACTGCCTGTTGGTTCTGCCAGAATGAGCAGGTGGAAGTGGAGAGGTTCTGGTGGGCCTCCTGGACTTCAAATCCAGTGTACCGGCCTAAAAAGTCGGTAGGTGGGTTCGATTCCCACGCACTTCCGCCAACAGCCATGGGAACAGGGCATTGCAAAGACCCGGGGAGGTCCATATGTTCACACCAGGTCCATGGGAACTGATAATCATCTTGCTCATCGTGCTCATAATATTTGGGGCCGGGAAGCTGCCTGAGATAGGAAGTGGCCTTGGCAAGGGCATACGTAATTTTAAAAAGGCCACCTCCGGCAAAGAGGAGATAGATGTCTCCAACTCCTCCACAAGCGAGGCCCAGCCTCCCAAGAAGGAAGGCTAGCACCCAGGGAAAACCCGTGACAAGATATTCTTGGGGGCTTCACAGCTCGGATCGTGCGAGCCTCACAAGAGGGACTTGAGAGCCTGAGCCTCTTACCATGGTGAGGGGTTGGAACCAGGCTAATTTCAACCAGACTTGGGCCGGAGATGGACCGGCGGGTGAGGGGTATAAATGTCCAGGTTGTGGAGTGAACAGGATCTAGAAGGCAGGATGGATTGCTTCGGAGAGTTCGAGTGCACAGATGAAATCTGTCTCTCTTATTGCGGGGTAAATATAGCTTGTGCCGCATCAAGCCATCAGGAACTGGAGGAGGACTGGGCAGAGCAAGAAGGGTTGGACGGCCTGCCCAGTATGGGCATGGATTGACCCTATTTTAGGCAAACAGAGTATTTAAAACCTTTGTGATATGATTTGGGGGCTCAAAGAACCTTAGGGTTATCTGTCTGTCTCCAGTTTCTGTTTCCTCCAAGGCCTCATGAGAGTAGTGATACAAAGGGTTAGTCGTGCCCAAGTTACTTCAGGCCAGAGTCTTCTGGGCCGAATAGAAAAGGGGTTATTGATTTTCTTGGGAGTGGGAAAAGGAGACACCCATAGAGAAGTCACGGAGATGGTAGAAAAAATAGTTAATCTTCGCATCTTTGAAAATGAAGAAGGCAGATTCGACAGATCCCTTTTGGATCTTCAGGGGGAAGTCCTTGTGGTGTCTCAATTCACCCTCTATGCAGACTGTAGGAAAGGCAGGAGGCCTTCATTCACAGAAGCGGCTTCACCTCAAGAAGCACTGCCCTTGTACCACAAGTTCATAGAAGAGTTGAGCTGCAGAGGGCTCCATGTGGAGGCGGGCAGCTTCGGGGAGCGGATGCAGGTGGAACTGGTAAATGAGGGGCCTGTGACCATATGTTTGGAAATTTCCCCTGGATGTAAAGAGGGGGGGGTGAAATGAGCTCCTTCATGTTCCAAACGCAGATTCAAAGGGCATGGGTTGAGGATGTCCACTGAGGTGTGGGACATGGGGACTCAAGAGGTTTTGGGGGCTATTTACATTGACAAAGAAGGGCAGTGGTTTTTCCAGGGAGCCCCTATAATCAGAGAGGAAATAGTATCCTTTCTGAGCCAACATTTGGTTAGGCTGGAAGACGGCTCTTACCATATAAGATGGAAAAATCAGGACTGCACTGTTTTAGTGGAAGATACTCCATTTGTGGTATGCTCGGTGACTCCTGTGGAGAACAATGGCCGAGTTCAGGGAGCCCTTCTAAACCTCAATGACGGGACCACCGAGATGCTAAACCCAGAAAGCCTGTCCATAGGATTTGACAATGTTCCTTACTGCAGCGTGAAACAAGGCAGGTTCCGAGCCAGGTTCTCCCGCAAGGCGTACTATCAGTTGGCCCGTATGATAGAGGAAATACCAGGCACAGAACAAGGTTTTTGCCTGCGCCTAGGGGATAAAGTGTACCCCATCCATCAGGCCTGAGCGGTCTTCAATCATGGCCTCTCTTCAGTAGCCGGCGCATCGGGTCAGGGCCCATGGAGGATTGACACGGGGTGGGGAATCTGGATAATTGCAGCAACTGTCTGCCATGCAAATAGAAGAATTGGATTATCATTTGCCTGGGAGTTTGATTGCGCAGTTTCCTTCAAGACGAAGGGACGAATCTAGGCTTTTGGTGCTAAACAAAGAGAATGGGAACATCTGGCATGGTCGTTTCCGGGATCTGGTGAAATGGCTTTGCCCCAATGATCTTCTGGTGGTCAATGACACGAAGGTTTTCCCAGCCAGGCTATGGGGGCAAAAGGAAACGGGAGGGAAGGTGGAGATCCTGCTGTGCGAACCCCTCTCAGAAAGGGGAGATCCTCTGCCCCCTCTGCAAGAAACCGGGGCTTTCAGGAGCCTCGTTTGGAAATGCCTGGTCAGGCCCTCCTGGCGGCTCTCGGAGGGGACTGAGCTCACTTTTGGCTTGAAAGTCAAGGGCACCCTGCACCGCAGGGCCGAGTATTGGGTAATAGAGTTTACTGGGGTGAAAGATCTACTTTCTTTCTTGCGAAGGCACGGTCAGGTGCCGCTTCCCCCTTACGTAGGGCGTCGTCCCAATCCCAGGGATAGAAGCAGATATCAGACCCTTTTTGCCAAGAGGGAGGGCTCCATTGCCGCTCCTACAGCAGGCCTGCACTTTAACAAGTCCGTGCTCCAGAAGTTAAAGGAGTCGGGGGTCTCATGGACCAGCATCACACTTCAGGTGGGGATAGGAACTTTTCTCCCAGTTCGAGCCCAGAGCCTCGAGGAGCATAGGATGCACCCTGAATATGTGGAAGTCCCAGAAAGCTGCTGTGAGGCATGGCTGAGGACTCGTCGCCAAGGGGGACGGGTGGTGGCAGTGGGTACCACCGTTGTAAGAGCATTGGAATCGGCCATGGGGCAGGGGGAGACCTTGAGTCCTTACAGAGGCTTTACGGATCTTTTCCTTAAGCCCGGATGTTCTTTCAAGGCCATTGACGCTTTGTTGACCAACTTTCACCTTCCCAGAACCAGTCTGCTGGCCTTGGTCATGGCTTTTGCGGGCAAGGAAAAGGTCAGGAAGGCTTATGAAGAGGCAATATCTTTGGGCTACAGGTTCTACAGTTATGGAGACGCAATGTTTATTACCTGAGCAAAAGGATCATGGGGCAGGCTCTAGAGAGGCCATCTGGTCAGAACATAGATAAAAAGATAGGATTTCAGGTGCTTGCAAAGGATGTGCAAAGCCCTGGGAGGCTGGGGATTTTCCACACCTCCCACGGTGCTTTCACCACTCCGGCCTTCATACCAGTGGCCACACAGGCCACTGTCAAGGGCATGACCCCTGAGGAGTTAAGAGATCTGGGGTTCCAGATAATTCTTTGCAACGTCTATCATCTACACCTGCGACCGGGAGAAAAGATTATACGGGATTTGGGAGGACTTCACCGCTTCATGAATTGGCCAGGGCCTATCCTCACCGACAGTGGAGGTTATCAGGTTTTCAGCCTCTCCACCCTCAGGAGGATAACGGAGGAAGGAGTCTTGTTTAGATCTCATCTGGATGGAACTCCTCTTTTCTTGAGCCCAGAGGATGTCGTAAGCATCCAAAAGGATCTCGGCGTGGACCTGGCCATGTGTTTGGATGAATGCATTGCGCATGATGTTTCCCGTCAGTATGCACAGGAGTCCACCAACAGAACCCTGAGGTGGGCTTTGCGCTGCAAGAATGCATTGAATCAGGATCCGGGAGGGATCAGCCTTTTTGGGATAGTGCAGGGTGGCCTTTTCCCTGAGCTGAGGCGTCGAAGCGCCCAAGAATTGGTGGAGATGGGTTTCCATGGATATGCCATCGGAGGTTTGAGCGTGGGGGAGTCCCCGGCCCAACGTGTGGAGATGGTCCAGATGGCCCTGGAGGCTTTGCCCGATGATGCGCCTAGATACCTGATGGGAGTGGGTTCCCCAGAGGACCTGGTCATGTTTGTTCCCATGGGGGTCGACATGTTTGATTGCGTGCTTCCAACCCGCTGTGCACGAAACGGCCTGTTGTTTACTAGGAGGGGAAAGCTGGACATAAGACATGCTGAAAATGCTCGTTCGGATCTGCCCATAGAGGAATCCTGTACATGCTATACTTGCACTCACTATTCCAGGGCCTATCTAAGACACCTTTACATGTCCAGAGAAATACTTGCTTCAAGGTTGAACACGCTACACAACCTTTTTTATTATTCAAGCTTGATGCAGGAGTTGCAAAGCGCCATCAAGGAGGGAAGACTCCTTCAGTATAGGAATGATTTTTTCAGGGACCGCATCTCTCAGCAGACAGATCAAAGCATTGTAAAAGGAAAGGAGGCACTAGATTGATAGACATCGTCTACGCAATGGCACCAGGTGGTGCGCAGGGAGGTGGGCAGGCTTCTCCATGGGGAACATTTGTCATGTTGGGGGCAATTTTTGCGATTTTCTACTTCCTGATGATTCGCCCTCAGCAAAAGAGGCAGAAGCAACACAGGGAAATGCTAGCCAACCTCAAGAAAGGCGACACCGTAATAACAGGAGGGGGACTCATAGGAAAGGTCACGGCCATAAGCGACTCTATTCTCACCCTGGAGGTGGCCGATAGGGTGAGGGTCAAGGTTCTGCGTTCCTCGGTCTCCAATGTTTCATCTCAACCTCTCCTGGGTGAGACCACCAATCGCAAAGCAGAGAGAAAAAAGGGGAAAGAGGAAGAGGGCGAGACTGCGGAGTGAAGAATGGGCATGTTGTGAGGATTGCGCCAGGCCCGAGCTGGAAACCGTGAAGGAGCGCAAAAAGTGATGAAGATAGATATCAGATGGCGGGGGCTTTCCATCTTAGTGGTATTGCTTCTTTGCATCTTTTTTGTAGGGCCCTCCTTGGTGAATGACTTGCCTGAATTCTGGAAAAAGAACTCCCGGAAGATATCCCTCGGTTTGGATCTCCGAGGTGGGGCCCATCTGCTCTTGCAGGTAAAGGTGGAAGAAGCTGTGAAGAATTCTGTTGTACAGATCTCTGGAGATCTCAAGGACCTTCTGGTCAAGGACAAAGTGCGGTTTGCTAGGCTGGAAGCCAAAGACAGAGAGCTGGAGATCGTTTTGCTGAAGCCTGAACAGGAACCAGACCTGATCAATATTGTCTCCAGGCAGTATCCCGGGCTCAAACGGGTTTCCTCAGCACCCGAAGAGGGAAAACTCAGGGTCAGATTTCAGATTTCCCAGGAAGAGGCCGATAGGATTCGGGAAAACGCTGTTAGACAAGCTGTGGAGACCATAAGGAACCGCCTTGACCCCGAAGGGGTGAAAGAGCACGACATAGTGGCTCAGGGTGAGGATCGAATCCTGGTCCAGCTGCCAGGGGTGGAAGATGTGGAACACGCCAAGGAGATGATCAAGAGGGTAGCTCTGCTGGAATTCAAGATAGTGGACAGGGAGCATTCTCTAGAGGATGCGCTTAGGGGAAATGTGCCTCCAGACTCAGAGATCCTCTATACCTCCAAGGTGGATCCTCAAACCAGGAGAAGAGTTCGCGGTGAACCTATTTTGGTCAAGAAACAGACTCTGCTCACAGGGGATATGCTGGATCAGGCTAGGGTGGAGTTTGAGTATAACATGCCCAAGGTGGGCATAAGTTTTGATTCCAGAGGAGCCAAGATCTTTGACCAGGTGGCTGAGGCCAATGTGGGAAAGGAACTGGCCATAATTCTGGACAACACGGTCTATTCCCACCCGGTCATTAAACAGCGCCACTACGGTGGAAGAGCGGTGATAGAGGGTAACTTCACTCCGGAGGAGGCACGGGATCTGGTGGTGGTTCTGAAAGCCGGGTCTTTGCCAGCGCCAGTGGAAATTGAAGAGGAGCGCACGGTGGGACCCTCTCTGGGAAAGGACAGCATACAGGCAGGGCTTACGGCAGGTCTGGTTGGGGCAGTGGCAGTGGTGATCTTCATGGCCTTGTATTATGGCACAGCAGGAGTCGTGGCAGACCTGGCACTGGCCTTCAATGTGATGATCGTGCTGGCCGCCCTGGCAGCTCTCAGGGCCACCCTCACCCTTCCAGGTATAGCTGGCATAATACTGGGGGTGGGCATGGCAGTGGATGCCAATGTGCTGATTTTTGAGCGAATCCGGGAAGAGCTAAGGGCAGGCAAGCCCTTCAGGCTAGCGGTGGATGCAGGTTTTTCCCGAGCCTTTTCCGCCATTTTCGACTCCAATCTTACAACCCTCATAGCAGCAGCCTTGCTGTTTCAGTTCGGGACTGGTCCCCTCAGGGGATTCGCCGTCACCTTGTGCATTGGACTGGTGGCCAACCTTTTTACAGCAGTGTGGGTTAGCCGGACAATAATGGATTACCTCATTGGCAGGCACCGGGCCATAGGAGTAGGCATCAGGGTGACAGGGTAAAGGAGAAAGAGGGCGTCTCATGGAACTAATCCGTTCAGACCTCAACATCGATTTTCTAAGAAGAAAATGGCTGTTCATGGGCTTATCTGGAGTGCTCATCCTTGTGGGGATTGTTTCACTGGTAGTAAAAGGCGGACCTGACTTCGGAATCGACTTCGCAGGTGGACTTCTTGTGGAACTCCGCACCCAAAAGCCTACCTCCCCAGCAGAGGTGCGCCAAGCCCTAGCAGAAAAAAGAATGGGAAACTTCGTAGTTCAAAATGCATGGGAACTTGGTAAGGCCAGCGGACAGGATTTTTTGATAAGAATGGACCTGGGGGAAGGCAAGCCCGAGGAATTGTCCAAGCTTGTCCAGAAGGCTCTTGAGGATCACTTTGGAAAAGAGGGCCTTGAAATCAGGCGGGTCGAAATGGTAGGCCCCAAGGTAGGAAAGGAATTACAGCGTAAAGGAACATGGGCAGTGATATTGGCTTTGATTGCCATTTTGGTTTACTTGGCATGGCGTTTTGAGTTCAAGTACTCCTTAGGGGCAGTGACAGCCCTTTTCCATGACGTGATGATAACCTTGGGAGCCTTTTCCGTAACAGGCAGAGAGATCGATCTTCCCATAGTGGCAGCCTTTCTGACCATAGTAGGATACTCTGTCAATGACACCATAGTTATTTTCGACAGGGTCAGAGAGAACGTAAGAAAATACAGAAGAACCCCGCTGGCCGAAATAATTAACAGAAGTGTGAACGAAACCCTCAGCCGTACTATTCTCACGGCAGGCACTGTTTTCATAACCGACTTGGCCCTTTTCCTGTTTGGGGGGGGAGTCATACACGACTTTGCCTTTGCTCTTCTGGTGGGGATAGTGGCTGGAACCTACTCCACGGTGTTCATAGCCAGCCCAATTGCCCTAGCCTGGGAGCAGCGTTTCGGAACCAAGCGCTCTTCAGCAGGGAAAGCTTAATAAACCTGAAGTGACTTGGGAAAATTTTTAACCTAACATATAATATCTTGACAGTTTTTTTTGTGTGTGCTAATGCAGGGAGCAACGTATGTGGGGAGTCTCGGGGCCGCCAGATGCTCCTGGATAGGACTCGGAGCCGAGATCCTAGAAGACGGACACAACCCTCCCAGGAGGGTTGGTCCTTAACCTGTGAGGGGGTGTTATGGCTCGAAAAGTTCTGCTGGCCGACGACAGCATTGCCGTGCAGAGGGCCGTTGAGGCAACCCTCGAGCCCAAGGACTTCGAAGTTCTCTCGGTCTCCAGGGGTGCGGAGGTTGTCTTGGAGGCCAAGAAGCTTCACCCTGACGTCATCTTGCTGGATGGAGATCTCTCGGATGTGGACGGCTACGAAGTTTGCCGCAGGGTGAAGGAAGATCCGGATCTCATGTCGGTCCCGGTCATCATCATGTCTTCAGGAGAGGATCCCGAGCGAGCCAGGGCTGCAGGTGCCGAAGCCCAGCTGGCCAAACCTTTCCAAGGCAACGAGCTCCTTGAGCAGGTTATGGCGGTTGTGGACATGACAATGGAGTCCACCTTCAAACTGGACACCTCTGAAATGCAGATCCTGGAAACCCAGGAGGAGGCCCCCCAAGAGGAATTTGATCTGGGAGAACTTGATCTGGATGATTCCATCTTGGAGCTGACCGAGGAGCTGGATGAGCCGGGCGGGGCCTTGGCCGCCACCTCTGAGGTAACCCTTGAGGGGTTGGATGAGTTGGATTTGGAAGCTGTTTCTGAACCCTCAGCAGCTCGGCGAAGCATAAAAACAGAAGAGTTGGAGGAAATATCTTTCGAGGAGGAGATAGACGAGCTGGATTTGGGCGAGTTGGAGCTGGAGGGAGCTGACGGCTTGGGCTCCCTGGAGGAGGATTTGGAATCGGACGCAGGTAAGGATGAGCTCTTGGCCACAGATGAGGTGGAGTTGGGGGTGGATCTGGACGAGGAGCTGGCCCTGGGAAAAACACAGGGGGAGTCCCTCTTAGGAACAGAAGAAGAGGCAGCAGGCTTGATCCTGGACACTCAAGAGAGCCTCAAGGAGGAGATGACTTCGGAGAGCATAATCGATACGGATGAGCTGGAGGCTCTCGATCTTGATGCGGGGGAGAAGCTGGCTTCCACAAAAGAGGATTTTCTGACCATCGAGGGACTTGAGGAGACCACTATCGAGTTTGAAGAGACGCAGGAGCTTGGACAGGCAGATCTGGAGGCTGTGCCTGAAGATAGAGGCCTAGAGGGGATGGCTCAAACTCTGGAGGCTGACTTGGGTCAATCTTTGGAGGAAACTTCTTTGGATTGGGAAGAAACAGAGATCTCTCTGGATCTGGCTGAGGAGAGTCTTGGGCAGGATGAAACCACAGTTGAATCTCCTGCCTTGAGGGCAGAAGCTACAGAGTTTACACTTCCCACAGTGGAGCAGCCCCAGGAGTCCAGGAAACCTCTGGAACAGACCCCCTACATGTTCCCAGAGCAACCCCCTCTGAAAGCAGGGGTGAGTCTGGAGCCATTGGAGGAGGTGCCATTGGAAGAGGAGTTGGGAATCCTGGCTGCTGTGAGTGAAGAAGCCGGGACTCAGCCCTTAGAGATATTGGAGCTCTCTGTGACACAGATCCCTCCCCTTGCCCAGGGGCTTCGGCTGGAACTAATAGAGGAAGATTTTGGATTGGTGGATCCTTTTTCAGAAGAGGGGATAAGACGGGAGCTGGCCAGGAATCTCCAAGACATGGTGGAAAGAATTCTTGCACAAATGGCCCCACCCATAGTGGAAAAGGTCGCCCGCGCCGTGGCTTTGGAGCAGGCCGAGAGGATCGTGTTGGAGGAGATCGAAAGAATAAAACAGGGTCCTGAAAGGGTGTAAGGGGGAAAAGTCCTACTAGAGTCATTGGGCCTTGGGTATTGGAAGGGGCTATTGGGGGATTGAGGTCCGATCCCCCTTTCATTTTTCCTTTATCAGGATTCTTCGCCAAGAAAGGAATCTTTGGGGACAAGGCATGGTCTTCCGAAGGCTGGGACTTGAGCTTCCTGAATCCCTGTTCCCAAGAAAAAATGAATGGATTAAGCTTAGCAGACAAGTTAGTCAGGCCCATGGGCAGGGTTAAGCAGGCCAAGTAGAATTTGCGGTTGCGCCCAAAGGTTTCCGGTAAATCCAGCCATTCTTGGGTCATGAGCAGAGCCGGACCGGAAGGGAAAAAATAGCTAGGATCTAAGCATAGATCCGTTCATGGAAAGATATATGGGCGGAAAATAAGGGCAAAGTAGTATGAATGAAGCCAAGGGCTGATTGAGCCTTATAGCAGGCATTGGAGTAGAGAGAATGGCCAATGAACTTCCCAAGACCTTCGACCCGCAGAAGATAGAGCAACAATGGTATCCCTACTGGGAGCAAGAGAAGCTTTTCAGGGCTGAACCCGAAAAAGGAGGCATTCCTTATTCCATAGTGATTCCGCCCCCCAATGTTACTGGATCCCTTCACATGGGTCATGCCCTCAACAACACTCTCCAGGACATCTGCGTTCGGTACAAGCGCATGGATGGATTCAATGTGTTGTGGATGCCGGGCACCGACCACGCCGGAATTGCCACCCAGAACGTAGTGGAAAAACAGCTGGCCCGTGAAGGGCTTACTCGCCATCAGTTAGGACGGGAAGAGTTCATAAAAAGAGTCTGGAAGTGGAAGGAGATATATGGAGGACAGATCATCCACCAGCTCAAACGCCTCGGGGCCTCCTGCGATTGGAGCAGGGAGCGCTTCACCATGGATGAAGGCCTCTCCAGGGCTGTCAGGGAAGTTTTTGTGCGGCTTTACAAAGAGGGACTCATCTACAAGGGGGATTACATAATCAACTGGTGCCCCAGATGTTCCACTGCCCTGTCCGATCTTGAGGTAGAGCATCAGGAGCATGGATCCAGTCTTTATTACATCAGGTATCCCCTCGTGAAAGAATCAGGATTTATAACTGTGGCCACAACCAGACCAGAGACCATGCTCGGGGATACAGCTGTGGCTGTGAATCCCCAAGACCCACGCTACAGAGCCTTGGTGGGACTCCACTGCGTGCTGCCTCTAGTGGGACGATCTATTCCCATAATCGCGGATCCTTACGTGGAGCCAGATTTCGGAACAGGGGCTCTCAAGATAACCCCGGCTCATGACCCCAATGATTTTGAAATAGGCAACCGCCACGGGCTGGAGAAAATCAGGGTAATAGACGAAGCAGGCAGGATGAACCATGAGGCCGGGGCCTTCGCAGGGCTGGACAGGGAGCAGTGCAGGACAGCCGTGCTTGAAGCATTGAGACAGCAAGGGCTTTTGGAAAAGGTTGAGCCTTATGCACACAAGGTGGGCCACTGCCAGAGATGTGGTACGGTCATTGAGCCAACTCTTTCCAAGCAATGGTTCGTGAAGGTTGAACCATTGGCCAAAGAAGCCATTCGAGCGGTTCGAGAGGGAAGAATCCGCATCATTCCCGTGAAATGGGAAAACGATTATTTTGCCTGGATGGAAAACATAAAAGACTGGTGCATATCCAGACAGATCTGGTGGGGTCACAGAATACCGGCCTGGTATTGCATGGAGTGCGAGGCCGTGACCGTGGCCAGCCAGGACCCCACAAACTGCTCAAGGTGCGGCAGCCCAAATTTGGAGCAGGACAGTGACGTGTTGGACACATGGTTCAGCTCTGCACTTTGGCCTTTTTCCACCCTGGGCTGGCCTGACAAGACCCGTGAGCTACAGTTCTACTACCCAACTAATCTCTTGGTCACAGGTTTTGACATCCTGACCTTTTGGGTGGCCAGAATGATTATGATGGGCCTCAAGTTCATGGGAGAGGTTCCTTTCAGGGAAGTGTACATTCACGCCCTAGTAAGGGACATTGAAGGCCGCAAGATGAGCAAGTCTTTGGGAAATGTGATCGATCCTTTGGAGGTGATCGATCAGTATGGAGCAGACGCCTTCAGGTTTGCCCTGGCGGCATTTGCGGCTCAGGGTAGAGACATCAAACTCTCCACCGAACGGGTGGAAGGCTACCGCAATTTCATGAACAAGCTTTGGAATGCAGCCCGTTTTGTGCTCATGAACCTGGAGGGGGAGGAAGCTCCCCCAAGACCGTCTCTTCAGGAAAAAAATCGCACTTTGGTGGAGAGATGGATTTTCAGTAGGCTCACCAAGACAGTAGCTGAGGTCAGGGAACACCTGGACTCATACCGTTTTAACGAGGCTGCTGGAGCCATTTATCAGTTTCTCTGGCATGAGTACTGCGACTGGTTCCTGGAGTGGATAAAACCTTCTCTTTACCATGCTGACCAACTCCATCAGAAAAAGAGGATCCAAGCCGTAATGCTGGAGGTTCTGACTCAGGTGCTTCAGGTTCTTCATCCCTTTGCCCCTTTCATAACAGAGGAGATCTGGCACGCCATTCCCGGAAGGGAAGGATCTATAATGGCTTCCACTTATCCCAAAGCTTCCCCGGAGTTACTGGATGAAGAAGCTGAACAAGAGGTGCGAGTTCTTCAGGCTGTGGTAGCGGGAATTAGAAATCTCAGGGCAGAGATGCAGATACCACCTGGGGCAAAGGTGAACGTGGTGCTGATTCCCCCTGCTGAGTTGGAAGATACTTTGAAAGCACATCAGAGCATGATCTGCACCCTGGCGAGGGTCAAGGATCTATTGGTGGATGCTGGGGCCTCAAGGCCTCCCATGGCTGTCTATTCGGTTTCCGAGGCAGTTGAGATACACTTGCTCTTGAAAGGAGTCCTGGAACTGGAAAAGGAACTAAACAGGCTCACTAGAGAGAGGGAGCAGATAGAAAGGGAACTCCAGGCAGTGAGGGCAAAACTGGGTAACGAGGGTTTCATTGGGAAAGCACCTGCGGAAGTGGTCCAACGGGCAAGAGCTAGGGCTTTGGATCTAGAGAACAAGAGTCTCAAGCTCTCAGATGGTATAAGAAGGCTCCAGGAGGTGGTAAGGAGCTAATCTGTGCTTTCCACTGATTGGGGCCAAGGCAGATCCAAAGCTCATGGACATGAGTAAGCAGCATCAAAGTCCAATTGTTTTGGAATAGTGAACAGTGAAGATAAGTTCACCATATGCTTGTATCAACTTATGCATGCTCAGATGCAGACCCATATTCCCCGTTGAATCTTTCCCTGGTGCAGGCCTCAAGAATGGCCAAATGTACCGGGGGTCTTGCAGCGCAGCCCCAGGCTCATGGATCCTGGGGAATAATCCGGGCTAATCCATGGATTCTGCACACCAACCCGCCTGAGGGAGGTCTGAGATGTTGCTGGTGGTGGACGTTGGAAACACCAACACCGTGTTCGGAGTGTATGAAAACAAGAACCTGCTAAGCCATTGGCGTATCAGGACCATTCAGGGGCAGACGGCCGATGAGTTCGGCATGTTGATATGGAATCTCTTTCAATGGGCTGGGCTGCCCATGAGGGAGGTCAAGGCTGTTGTGGTCTCATGCGTGGTGCCACCTCTGCTCAGAGCCATAAATGAGCTTTGCCAGCGTTATTTCAGTGTGCGACCTCTGGTGGTAGGACCAGGGATAAAGACCGGAATGCCAATCCTTTACGATAATCCCAGAGAGGTGGGAGCAGACCGCATAGTCAACGCTGTGGCTGCCTTCGAGAGATATCGTCAAGGAGTGATAGTGGTGGATTTTGGCACAGCCACCACCTTCGACCTGATCTCTCCCAGAGGGGAATACCTGGGTGGGGCCATAGCCCCTGGGGTTGGAGTGGCCAGCGAAGCTCTGTTTCAAAGAACAGCTCAATTGCCCAAGGTGGAATTTGCCAGGCCCGCTTCAGTGCTGGGCAAGAACACGGTGAGTTCCATCCAGTCCGGATTATTCTGGGGATATGTGGGGCTGGTGGATGCCATAGTGGAAAGATTACGCAAGGAACATGGGGAGGGGTCTACCAGGGTTGTGGCTACGGGCGGGCTGGCCCAGCTCATAGCCTCTGAGTCTAGCACCATAGAAGAGGTGGACGAGTTCCTCCTGTTGGACGGTATGAGGATAATCTACGAGAGGAATTGCTGAACTCCAAAGCTGTGCATGAGCAAGACCGGAAGAACTTTTTAGGTATTTTTTGCAATGGCGGCCTCCAAGTTACACCCATATGCCTGGGATGACCGCACCACAGTATCCGCAGCGGCCTTCCATCATATTCTTGCTCAAAACAGCGAACCCCTTCCGGGAGATCACGACCTCATTGCAACCCGGACAGCGGGTGTTCTCCTGGGGGTGCCCCGGCACATTGCCCACGTACACAAAATGCAACCCCTCCTCTTGGGCTATGCTCGAGCATCTCTCCAAGGTGGCAACAGGCGTGGGAGGCAGATCCCTCATCTTGTATGCTGGATGGAATCTGGTGAAATGCAGAGGTACATCTGGTGAGAGTTCTTCCCGAATCCATCTGGCCATGTCTTTGACCTGAACCGGCTGATCATTCTGTCCTGGTACAACCAACACCACTATCTCCGTCCAAATGTTCCAACGTTTGAGCCTGACAAGGGTCTCCTTTACCGGCTTTAATTCCCCCCTGCAGATCTCCTTGTAGAATTTCTCTGTGAAGGCCTTCAGATCCACCTTTACGGCTGCCACATGATCACAAAGGCGTCTAAGGGGCTCCTCATTGATGTAACCATTGGTGACCACCACCGAGCGCATGCCTCTCTTCTGCCCAGCCACTGCTGTGTCAAACATGTATTCATAGAAACTTACAGGCTCCGAGTAGGTATAGGCTATGCTCTGACAGGAGGCTTGCTGGGCCCTTCTTACTACCTCCTGCGGCGGCAAGAAGGCGGATTTCACCTGTTCTGGCCTGAACTGGGCGATCTGCCAGTTCTGACAGAATTGGCATTCTATATTGCAACCGGCCGCGGCAATAGAAAAGGAAAAACTTCCAGGGAGGAAGTGAAAGAAGGGTTTTTTTTCTATGGGATCCACCTGAATCGCACAGGCTCTGGAATGCACCAAGGTGTAATAACGCCCACCCCGGTTCTCCTTGTTGCCGCAAAACCCCCTCTCCTGATCCGCCACACGGCATCTTCTCGGACACACCTGGCACTCCACCCTTTTCTCTTCCAGGTTTTTGTAAAACATCACCTCCTTGAGCTCCTCTTCCGGTTCTTGAATTGCCATGGATCTAAAAGGAAAAGAGCTCAGGGCAAGCCCGCAGCTGCCCAGCCATAAGGTCCAAGCAAAGTCCCTTCGGCAAAGTAGTTTCTTTTCCACGGCCTCCTCCCTGACCAGCATTATTCCAGATTAATGAATAACCAGGGCCGACTTCAAGATATCCTGGGAGGAACTGATCCATTCAAATGCAGACAGATCTTCCCTCTGGGGTCCTTCCCCATCTCCAGGTCCAAAAATGGGCCAAGGGAACCAGGGGCAGAGGTTTAGCCCCCGTGTCACTGATCCAGGGGAATGAGGCGGGAGAGTCTCTTAAGAACCCAAAGGCAAAGGTTTTCCGAGGATATGACCCTAGATCCTCCCCCAGTTGGGAATACTACCTGGGGCAGCAAGCCCATCTTGCCCCGTACAAGAGAAAACCACCCGGGAAAGGTGTACCCGGGTGGGCCAAAAAGACCAAGAGTACCCTCAATCTTTATTTTCAGATGCTGAACCCTTGGAGGAATCCTTTTCCGACTTGGACTCCGAGGAGCTATGGGAGGAGGAACTAGAGGCTGAAGAGCCCTTGCGGGCATAGTCCGTGGCATACCAACCTGTGCCCTTTAGGATGAAAGAAGTGCTGGAAATAAGACGTTGGAGAACACCACCGCAAGAGGGGCAAGTCTCCAAAGGATTCTCGGTTATTTTCTGCATAACTTCCAGCTCCTTACCACACCCCTGGCAGCTGTACTCGTAAATGGGCATCACCTAACCCCCCTCTCATGATACATGACGGGACCTCTGTCCCTTGGTGACCAGGCTGAGTTGATCTGCCTGCTCCTATCCAGATGTTATAAATATAAACCTTTGGCACTGCGATGCAACCCCCCTTCAGCGAGCCCCATATGGGGCTTCGGGTTCCTGGGGCACAGTGCCAGGCGGACCCAGATCCGCAAAAGGATTCTGAAACAATCGCAGGAACATGTCCATGACCGTCTGTCCAAGAGAGCGAAACGGAATGGCATTCACCTCAGGTTGATCCAAAGGGCCGGTCACCAGGAAATAAGTAGCCAGCACCGTTCGCTTTGGTCCAGCCAGGTAATGGCGTATAACAGGAAGCTTGTCTACGAAACGATCTACTCCCACAAAGGGCTGCACTCCCACCTTCAGGTCGCACTGTCTTTTCTTCAGATCAATCTCTCCCACCATGGTGATCACTACAGCCTCGCTCTCCACCCTGAGATCTTCTGTCTTCAATATCCCTTGGTCAAGCTGGAAGGTTCCCCTGATCTTTGTGAAGACCATCCCCTCGGAGGACAAATCAGGAAGCCTCCCGGTGAGAAGTTGAGTCAAGTTCATCATAGACAGCACACTGGCCAAGACTGGAAACCGCCTTATCAACCCTTTCTCTATTTCCAGATTCAATACGCCACTATAACCACCGCGCGAATCTTTGTTTGCTCCTCCTTGAATGTCTACGTCCACTCCCAAGGTTCCCTCTATTAGCGCCTCCTTGAAGCCCAGGGCAGGAAACAATTCAGCGGAGCGGGCTCCTGTGAGATTCCCAACCAGCCTCCAGAGCCCCTCTGGGCTCAAATCCCCTCTCATGGAAACCTCTCCAGATGCCAGTCGACCCGAATAGCCTTCCAAGGAGATACCATGGGTCTTTTTTAGAATTCTGGCCTGCACTCCCGTGAACTCAAGGCCCATGAATCTCATGCTCCGGAAGGCCAGGCCAAGCTCTGAGTCCTCAAGCTTTTCTACCCATTTCTTAAGGTTATGGCTGGATTGAGGCTCCCTTTCCCCATTTGGCTCCTTTGCCTTGCTGGCCAGGAATGAATCCAGATCCAACTCCTCTCCCCTCAAGCCTCCCTGGACCTTGAACCTGTCCTGCCCTTGGACCCTGATGGAACCCGAGAAGGTGACATCATGAGATTCCATGTTGAGTCTCGCAGACTCAACAATGATAAGCGAAGGATTGGCCTGGAAATTCCCAGAGCGGATCACTAAAGGGCTGCCGGCCACCTCAGGAGCTAGCTTCACTTCCCTGGCTTTAATACTGGCATCCCAATGAAGGGATTGGCCGGATCTCAAAGCAACACTGATCTCAACATGGCCTTCTTCGAGCCTTCCCTTCAAAGCACTCCAGCGTTTTGCAATGGAGCTGACATCACAGGAGGAGCAGGACAAATTCCAAACATCTCCTTGAGAGGAAGGGGACCTTTTAGCCAGCACAAGCACATCCCCATCCCTGATCCGCACTTCTTCCAAATTCCAGTCCTCAGGGCTGCTACCCTCTATGACCACTTCCAGGTCCAAGGCATCCCCTTTGGGTTTCTTCCATATTTCTTTGTAACTCAGCTCCGTATCCGATAGATCGCTTTTTAGCCTAGCAGTGGCCTGGTGAAGATCACCCTGGATTGCAAATTCCAAAGGAACGCTTTGGGCACTGTTGAGCTTCATCCCGGGCAGGACCCGAGCCAGTGCTCTTTGTAATTGTTCCGAAGAAACCCCCATGTTCCCCTGGAACCGTACCCCAGGACTTTCTTCTCCCCAGTTCTCCATGGAGCCCGCTGCCTCCCACCAGGAGTCATCCCATGTGCCTTTGAGATATCCTATTTCTACCCTCTTGGGAGTGGCTGTTATCTGTCCCGAAGTCACCTTCCAAGGGCCTGATATCCAGGGAATTGAACCCCAGGCCCCATTGACTTGGATCTTGGCCTCATAAGAAAGAGGATCCTTGAGCAAGAAAGCTTTCCTGATACCCAGCTCAAGCATGGCGCTTCCTTGCAGGTTCGACAGGGCAGGCCCTTTAGTCTTCAGGGGTGCCACTGTGGAGAAAAGCTCTTCCAACTCTGGCCAAGCCAGCTCCAAAGAGAATCTGCCTTCCAGCAAGGAGATCTTTCCGATCTCTGTGATGCGGGCTTCCATGTCTTTGAAGGGATGGTTACGGTATTGACCCTTGAGGTTCTTGAACCAAACCCGGTCTCCTTGCCAAACCAAGATCCCGGAGAGTTTTTCAAGAGGATGCAGGCGCGGATCAAAACGAATGGCAGCATCTTCAAACTCCAGTTCCATGATCAGCCCGTTTGGATTGCCATTGGGTTTCTGGTCCCCTGCCAGAAGGCTGAACACAACCTCCTTGCCCTTTCCCTGGAGAAGATCCTCTCTGAAAAAGCCGTAAAGAGCAGGGCCTATTAGTTCGCGCCCCAGATAAGGGACGACTCTCTCAAAGGGAAATGCACCAGCGCGCACCCAACCCCTCAAACCCTGGGCATTACCGCTGAGCTGTCCCTCCAGGGTCAGATCCTGGCTGTTTATTCGAGCCTCCTGAACGCTCCAGGAGCCATTCTCCCAGGTTCCACTGGCTTCTGCCTTCAGCTTCGGAGTTTCAAAGGGTACATCCAGCATTCCAGGCCAGTTCACCCTTACTTGTTTTGCCTCCAAGGATCCGCTCCAGCGCAGCTGACCGTTAGTTTGTCTTTGGAGCCTGATGGCTATTTTTGATTGCCCTGTGACTCGGTCCATTTCCAAACCAGGGAACAAAAATCGACTCAGAGCTGCCAAGGGCGTGGAATCCGCTTCTAAGATGGCCTCTGCTGAGCCGTCTGGCTCCAGCCTCCCAGACATCACAACTGGCCAATGCCAGCTCTGTGTTTCAATATCCCCTCGAAGGCGAAACTCCACAGCGTTTTTTTCTGCAACAAAATGGATATCTGCCTCCGTGTTCCTCAATAAAAGATGGTTTTGCCCAGCCAAGGGCCACCTTAGGATGGAGTCCCTAATTCTGAGCTGGCCGAGCCTGAGCAGTCCTGCTCCTCCTTTCTCGGGTTGAAGCAGCAGGAGCTCTGGTTGCTCCACCTCCAGAGCCTCCATGATCACAGAATGAAGGACCACCTGCCCTGCCAAGAGCTCTCTCCAGCCAAGCTTGGCCACTATACGTGGGGCAGCCAAAAAGGGCTCTCCTTCTGGAGTTTCCAATGCCAAGCCCTGTCCCATTATTTCCATGGGAAAAAAGCTGGTAAGCTCAAGGGATTCCAGTTTAGCGCTATAACCGGTATGGTGTTGGATCTGTTTGCATATGGAGGCCTTTAGATCTTGGCTGTTAAGGAATCCAGGGAGCCAGATCCACCTGAGTGAAGCCAGTAGCCCCGCGAAGAAAAGAACTGCAACCCCTAGTGCCAAAAGCTTGCTAGATTTTCCTGAAAAGCTCAAACCTTCCTCCCAGGCTCTCCTGAGCAAAAGCCTTTATGGGAATGCCTCTAGTATAATCCCACGGCCTTTGCTGAACAAATCCTCTTCCTTGACTGGGATTTGCTTTGTCAAGATGGCCTTGGCTCTCCTGATGCAAGGGCTCGTGTGAGTTAAGGGAGTTTTGATCCTTTGGAAGCTGCCTATGTGTTAGAATTTCAATGGTGGCCTGGTCCTCCAGGGCCTGGCCATCCTTGAACAGGACAGGGGCCGAAGTGCCCGGGAGGCACAGATGAAACTAATGATTTCTCCTTGGGAGGAAGAGGTCCAGGCCCTGGGCCGGGAGATCTTCTTTAGAATGGGCTCTGAGAAGCCTTCTTTGTTTAGAAAGGATTATTGGGTCGGTAGAATGCTGGAATGGTGCATGGAACATCCCTCTTTCAAGGTTCAGATGTTCAGACTGGTGGATGTTCTTCCAGCCCTTAGTTCTTCCAAACAAGTGGCCGAGCATCTCAAGCAATATTTGATCCAGCAGGGGGCAGAGCTGCCACCCATGCTCCAGTGGCTTGTAAGTTCCCTGGCTTCAAATCCAGTCACAGCCCCTCTGGCTGCACAACAGGTCAGGAGGAATGTGGAAGAGATAGCAAAACGTTTCATTGTGGGCAGCACTCCAGCAGAGGCTGTGGATTTCCTCAGGCAGAACTGGGAGCAAGGCATAGCCTTCACACTGGACCTCTTGGGAGAGGTGGCTGTGAGCGAACAGGAGGCACAGGAGTACCAACGTCGGTATCTGGAACTCATAGAGGTGTTGGGCCCCCTGGTAGCCACTTGGCCCAGCCTACATGGGGAAAGGGAAAAACATTTCCCAAGGCTTAGCATATCTTTGAAGTTGTCATCGCTTTTCTCTCAAATGGATCCCGTGGATTTCCATGGCTCGGTCTCTGCGTTGAAGCAGAGGTTGAGGCCTATCTTCAGGCAGGCACGGCAACATGGTGCTTTTGTCAACATAGACATGGAGCAGTTCGCCTTCTTGGAACTCACCTTAGCCACCTTCAAAAGCCTTTTGGAAGAAGAGGAATTCTTGGAAGCTCCTTCTGCGGGAATAGTCATCCAGACCTATCTGAGGGATTACAGGGATCACCTCGACGAAATTATCCAGTGGGCCAGAGCCAGATCCAGGCCTGTGACCATTCGTTTGGTCAAGGGGGCCTATTGGGACTACGAGCAAGTGGTGGCCCGCTGGAACGGGTGGCCTGTGCCGGTCTTTCTCCAGAAGGGTGAAACAGATGCTGCCTTCGAAGAGGCTACCCGTATCTGCCTTGAAGCCTATCCATTGGTGAACACTGCCCTTGCAAGTCACAACGTGAGATCAATAGCCCATGGTATTGTGGCCGCAAGGCATCTCGGAGTAAAGGAAAATGCCATGGAGATCCAGATGCTCTACGGCATGGCTGAACCCGTAAAAAAGGCCTTGTTGGATTTGGGAATTCCTGTTTGCGATTACTCCCCTATAGGCGAACTGCTTCCAGGCATGGCCTATCTGGTTCGCAGGCTCTTGGAGAACACCTCCAACGAGTCCTTTTTGAGAAAAAGCTTTGCAGAGGGAGTGCCCCACCAACAGCTTCTTTCAGCTCCCAAGATTCATGAGGAACCTCTCCAGGAGCTATCTTCGGTCCCTCCATGGCCAGGGCCTTACCATCCTGAACCCCCGAGGGATTTCGCAAGATCTCCATTGAGAGAAGCATTTGGCAAGGCGCTTGCAGCTGTTCAGCGAGAACTGGGAGGGAGTTGTCCCCTTTGGGTGGATGGCAAGAAGCTTTACACACCCAGGGAGCTAATCTCCATCAACCCCGCACGACCCTCCCAGGTGGTGGGTCGCACCTTCCTGGCTACTCGGGAGGAAGCGGAACGAGCAGTTACATCGGCCTACAAGGCCTTGGATCAGTGGAGGGAGACCTCGGCCCAAAAGCGTGCTGCCTTGGTACTGCGGGTAGCTGAGATACTACGCTCCCAAAGGGATAGATTGGCAGCTCTCCAAGTGTATGAAGTTTCTAAGACCTGGAGGGAAGCCGACGCGGATGTTTGCGAAGCCATAGACTTTTGCGAGTATTATGCCAGGGAGATGTTGAGGCTTGCCAAGCCCAGGAGAATGGATCCCATGGCGGGCGAAACCAACGATTATTTCTACGAGCCCAGAGGTGTGGCTTTGATAATTGCACCCTGGAATTTTCCACTGGCCATATCTGCTGGGATGAGCATGGCAGCTCTTGTGGCAGGCAACACGGTCATATACAAACCCTCCAGCCTTTCTCCCATCACAGGTGCTGCTCTTGCACAAGCCGTTAGGGAGGCAGGGTTTCCCAAGGGGGTTTTTCATTATCTCCCGTGCACTGGGAGCGAGACAGCTGCTTGGCTGGTGGAACACCCCAGGGTTTCTGTAGTGGCTTTTACAGGCTCCAAGGATGTGGGTCTGGAAATACTCCAAAGGGCTGCTGGAGTGCGGCCGGGCCAAGAGATGCTCAAAAGGCTGGTGGTAGAAATGGGAGGTAAGAATGCCATCATCTTGGACGGGGATGCTGACTTGGATGCTGCGGTTGTGGGGGTGATTCAGTCGGCTTTTGGTTTTCAAGGTCAGAAGTGTTCGGCTTGTTCTCGTGTAATAGTTCTCAGGGAGCAGTACGACCGCTTTGTGAACCGACTGGTGGAAGCTGCCAAGAGCATCAAGGTTGGAGACCCGGCAGAGCCTTGTACACGCATGGGTGCTGTCATAGATGCTTCGGCCTTCAACAAGATTTCAGAGTTCATTGAGCTGGGCAAAAAAGAAGGGGAACTGCTCTTCCGGGGAGAAGCTCCCAAGGAAGGTTATTTCATTGGACCCACCATATTTGCAGCAATACCCCCCCAACATAGGTTGGCTCAAGAGGAAATCTTTGGACCAGTGCTTTGCGTCATGCAGGCTGAGGATCTCGATGAGGCTTTGGAGATAGCCAATGCAACTCCTTATGCCCTGACCGGAGGCTTTTATTCGAGAACACCGGCAAATATAGAAAGGGTGAAAAGGGACTTCAAGGTAGGAAACCTCTATATAAATAGGAAGATCACGGGGGCCATCGTAGGCCGCCAACCCTTCGGGGGGTTCAAGATGTCTGGAATAGGCTCCAAGGCGGGAGGCCCGGACTATCTCATTCAGTTCATGGAGCCACGAACTGTAACCGAGAATACCTTGAGGCGAGGATTCGCTCCTGAAATGGAAACATCTCAAGGAAGCTCGGCTGATAAAACTTCAACATGATCCAAAAGTGGGAATCCCAAGCTGGCTATGAACCATGAGGCACAAAGCCAGCCCAAAAACTGCCGTTTTACAAGAAAGCCTCCCCTCATGATCCTTCAGGGGGGCGGGTGCGCCAACGCCTGTGCATCCAAACCCATTGATCAGGGTGTTCCCTTATGAACTCCTCCAATCTCTTGGTGTAAAGACAGACCAGCCTCCTTACCTCCTCATGCCTCGGGGCTTCGCGATTTGCGTATATGGGTGGGTCCACTGTGACATGGTGTCTGGTTCCCATGCGGATGTCTCTTGCAAGCAGCAGAGGCGCTCCACTGGCGAGGGCCAGCAAGGCCGGGCCCACCGGGGTGTATGCAGGCCTTCCAAAAAAATCCACGAAGATGCCCCCCACCCTTCTCACGTCTTGATCAGGAAGAACACCCAAAAACTCGTTTCGCTCCAGACACCTGAGCATTACCCTCATGGACTGGTCACGATACAAGGTGTGCACCCCCATGGCCCTCCTCATGGAAACGAGTTTCCTGTCAAGCTCCTCAACATAGATACGCCGAGCCACTACATTCATGGGAAGCCCCCTGAGGGCCACATACACGGCGCAGAGTTCCCAGTTGGCCAGATGGCCTGTTACGAAAATTCCGCCCTTTCCCCTGGAACGGGCCTCTTCAACATGCTCCCAGCCTTGGACTTCTATCATTCCTAAAATTTTTTCCCTTTGCAGGGCTTGCAGCTTAAGGCACTCCACGGCGCTAAAAGCCAGGGACCGGAAGGACCCCATTGCTATTTTTCTGATACTGCTGGGTTCATATTGAGCTCCCAAGGCAAGGCTCAACTGCCGCAAGGCCCGGTTTCTTTCCTGGACCAGAATGTGGAAAGCCCAGAGACCAAGCCAGCGAGCCCATAAATAAGATCCTCTTTCCCCTAATACAGCCACCCAGATCTGAGCTAGTTCCACTCCCAGGGGATAAAGGGATCTTCGAAAACGCTTGGAGCGTCTCTTAAGCCATCGGGCCCAACTGAAATCCTCTCTAGGGGAGCTGCTCACCCAACCTACCTCAGAAACAGCTCATGATATTCGTTCTCTTCCAAGTGAGCTCTCATCAACCCTGTAAGCAGATGTATGGTCCTGTCCATCTCTTCTTGGGTAAGCCTTGGGCATATGAGCTCCAGGAGGCGGTCATCGGAGAACTTCTGGAGAAATACTTTGAAAGAAGCTTCATCCAGCTCCCTGGAAAGTCCAAACGCTATTTCCCCCTTATAGTTCTCCACAAACTCATGAGAATGTTTGCCCATGCTCGACTCCTTTTTTGGTTCGTCTTGCGCTATCCATGGGGCGGCAAGTAACATATCGTACATGCTCATCGCTGCCAATCATTTAACAAAATTCTACGGCAAACAGGATCTGATCCGAAGAGCCAGCCTTCATATCAACAGAGGCGAGAGGATCGGATTGGTGGGGCCCAACGGCTCGGGCAAGACCACCCTTCTCAAGATGCTTCTGGGCCAGGTGGAACCAGATGAAGGGGAAATCCATGTGGCCCGCCACATTCGTATCGGCTACCTGCCCCAGGATCTGCTCTCCTTCAAGGGAAAGACAATAATGGAACAGGTATTGGATGTGGCAGAGGAGGTTCGGTGGATAGAAAAGGAGATAAGCGCCCTACAAGAAGAAATGGGAAAAGACTCTGGGGCTGATCGGGAGGAAATGGCCCTGAGGTTGTCTCAACTCATGGATAGGTTCCAGAACCTTGGAGGATATGATCTGCAACCAAGAGCTGAAAAGATTCTTGCTGGGTTGGGTTTTGAGCAGGCTGATTTTTCAAGGCCTACTGAAACCCTAAGCGGCGGTTGGATGATGAGGCTGGCCCTGGCTAGAGTTCTTCTGATCAACCCAGACCTGCTTTTGCTGGACGAGCCCACCAATCACCTGGACTTGGATGCCCTGAGGTGGTTGGAGGACTTCTTGATGCAGATGGAAGCCTCTTTGCTGATCATCTCTCATGACCGGACTCTGCTTAACAGGGTGGTGACTCGAATCCTGGAGCTGGAAGAAGGGGAACTGACCTCATACTCTGGGAATTTTGATTTTTACAGGAAGGAAAAGCAGCGGCGTCTGGAACAAAGGTGGGCTCTGTACAGGGCACAGCAAGAACAACTTAGACAGGTGCAACGTTTCATCGAGCGCAATAGGGCTCGTAAAGACAGAGCCAGACAGGTCCAAAGTCGTATCAAGTCCGTCGAAAAAATGGAACTTATTGAACCCCCTCGAATGACTTCCCAAATAAAATTTAGATTTCCTCCCTCACCGCCCTCAGCAAGAATAGTCGCAGAACTGGAGAAGATCTCCTTCGGTTTTGGTGAGAAGTTGGTCTTCAAGGAAGCCTCCCTTGTTCTGGAAAGGGGAGTCAAGCTTGCGGTAGTGGGTCCCAACGGCTCGGGCAAGACGACTCTCTTGAAGATATTGGCCGGCGAACTGGCCCCCAGCAACGGCATCCGTAGGATAGGACACGGAGTTCGGATTGTTCACTTCTCCCAACACCACATGGACAAGCTGCATCCAGAAAAGACAGTGTTGGAGGAGCTGCAGGACTCCTGCTCTCATCCTCACCAGGGAGAGCTAAGAGATCTCCTGGGTGCCTTTCAATTTAGGGGCGATGCTGTTTTCAAGAGGGTGTCGGTACTTAGCGGCGGGGAAAGGAGCCGGCTGCTGCTTTGCAAGTTGCTTTTGGCTGAAGCCAACGTATTGCTTTTGGATGAACCCACGAATCATCTGGATATTTCTTCCAGAGAAGTGTTGGAAAGGGCTCTGGTGGAGTTCAAGGGGGCCATTTGTTTGGTAACGCATGATCGGGAGCTAATGAATCGAGTCACCAATCAGACTCTGGTTGTGCGTTGTCAGGGCTGGGAGGTTTTCCATGGCAATTATCAAGCGTACCTTGGCTCTGAAGCCAAGACTAGTGAAGAATCCCCCACAGCCCAGCTGTTTTCTAAGACAGGCAGGTCTTCTCGAAGAGACAAAGAGCAAAGGCGGCTAGAAGCCGAGTGGAGAAACAAGTTTTCCAAAATGCGCGGCCCCATTCAAAGCGAAATACAAGCCCTTGAAAAACAGGTGGAAATTGCCACAAAGAGACTCGATGAGATCCAGGAGCACATGGGAAACCCTGAGCTATATCGTTTCGGAGATCGAGCTAGACAAATGCAACAGGAATTCCAAAGTCTAAGGGCTCAAATTAGGCAATGGACCCAACGGTGGGAGCAATTGCACTTGGAGCTGGAAGAGATAGAAGACCGAATGATCCGGGAGCGGCCTCAGGCAAAAACCGGCTCATGATGACACAGATTAAAGGGGGTCCCAGGTGGTTTAGCATGTTCGTTAGTGAATATGGATGGAGCACAGAACTCAGATCCCCAAAAAAGAGCCCCCGCCTTGGTGCGGGGGCCAAAGTAAAGGAGGTTCGGGGAGTTGTTTCCCCAAAGTATATGACACCCGATGCTGCTTTTTGGTTCCCAATGGCGTTGAGCATCAAAGTTTTTTTCCTCAAATAAAAACCCCCGCTGGGTACGGGGGCCAAAGTGGAGGAGGTTGAGGGAGTTGTTTCCTAACTAGTATGACAACAGTTCTCCGGAAAAGTTCCGGGGTGGGAAAAAAATTTTTTTGTTTTTAGGGCAGGCTCTGCTTTGGTGATGACGTCCCCTAGACCATGACTTATCCTTAGGGTGTCTAAGAGCTCAACTAAGCCAAGGAGAAGACTTTTTTGCCATGTGGCCTTTTTTTTCCCATGCAGACCTAATTTTGCTTCATCCCCCTAGCGTTTTTGACTTCAGGGACCACCCAATAATGTTTGGGCCCATAAGCGATGTGATCCCATCTACGGCCATCTTCGAAATGTATCCGGTGGGATTTTCAGCCATGGCCGAGTACCTGGACCGAAAAGGTTTCAAGGTAAGGATCATTAATCTGGCTCTTCGCATGCTCAAGAGCCGCAAGTATGACCCTGAGGCTGTGATCAGGACCCTAAAGCCTAAGGCCTTTGGAATAGATCTCCATTGGCTGCCCCACGTTCAGGGAAGTCTCAAGGTGGCTTCCATATGCAAGAAGCTTCACCCAGACATTCCGGTAATAATGGGGGGTTTTTCTTCCTCTTATTTTTTTAGGGAACTGCTCCAAAGGCCCGAGGTGGACTATGTGCTTAGGGGAGATTCCACAGAGGAGCCATTGCGTGTGCTCATGGAGGCCATAAAGAATGGGCGTACCCAAGACCTCTCACATGTACCAAATCTGGCCTGGAAGACTCCCAGCGGCCAAATAGAAGTCAATCCCATCTCCCATGTCCCTGAGGTTCTTGACCATTATGTGGACAACTACGGATTCATGATCAGAACAGCCATCCGCTATTTGGACATCAAGAGCCTGCTGCCCATACATGATTGGTGGTCCTATCCCATCACTGCGGTGATGACGTGCAGAGGTTGCGCTCATTCCTGTTCCTTTTGCGGGGGAGGCCGCTATGGACTCAAGTTGTTCGGCCAAAGGGTCAAGCCCGCCTTCAGATCACCACAAATGATAGTCCAAGACATCAGACAGATATCCAGTTTCACTTCAGCACCCATATTCGTAGTGGGCGACCTGCGCCAGGCTGGGGAGGCTTATGCTGAGCAGGTTATGGAAGGGCTCGAACCATTGAAAATCTCAAACCATATTGTGTTGGAACTCTTTGGGAAAGCTCCTTCCTCCTATTTCAAGAGACTGGCCAAGGCAGTGCCCAACTTCAACTTGGAGATGTCCCCCGAGAGCCATGATATAGATGTGAGGGGAGCCAGTGGAAAGCATTATACGAATCAGGAACTGGAGGAGACCATCCAAGCAGCCCTGGAGGCAGGCTGTCGTAAATTCGATCTTTTTTTTATGATTGGATTGCCAAGACAGACCTTTGACTCTGTATTGGAGACAGTAGGCTATTGCGAGGAATTGCTGAAGAAGTTCGGGCCGCGGCTGGTGCCTTTCATCTCTCCTCTTGCGCCCTTCATAGATCCCGCAAGCCCCATATTCGAAGATCCAGAGCGCTTTGGCTACAGGTTGTTTTTCAGAAGATTAGAAGAGTTTGAGAATGCTCTGCTGCAACCCAGTTGGAAGTACGCCCTGGGTTACGAGACCAAATGGATGTCCAGAGACCAGATAGTGGAGGCCACCTATGAGGCAGCCCTTAGGCTGAACCGGATAAAGGCTGCCCACGGTCTGCTTGACAGGGGCAGTTCCCAGAGGCTGGAGCAGCGTATCGAGTTGGCACGAAGGTTAGTAAGGCAGATAGACCAGTGTCTCTTGCTTCCTGAGGCTGAGAGAAAGAGGGCCTTGGAAGCCATACGAAACCAAATACAGCAAGTCAATTCTGACACTCTTTGCGAGGCAAGGGAAATCCAGTGGCCCTCCCCCAGGAACTTCCATTTCATGGGGATAGTCAGGCGCCTGCTCCATAGCAGATGGAATGGGGGATGAAATGGCCAGCTCAGGCCATGTTTGGCTCGCGCTAATCATGATCAGTGAATGATGCGGTCTAAAAATCAGCCAATTCACCCCCCTGCTATGGGCGGGAATATGCTTACCCTGTCCCCTTCTTTAAGGATCTGCTCGCGCATGGCGTGAAGACCGTTGACAAGAACTATTTTGGGATCGTCCGGAGGGATCCCCAGTTTTTCAATGAGGTCTTTAATGCTGAATCCTTGCGGAATCTCCATTTGCACCCCTGGCTCAGTCGAAGCCGGAACGTATTCTCTGAGATGCCCGAAAAGCCTGAGTTGAATCTTAGGCACCCTGTGTCCCCCTCTCATCGCCATGGGAAGTTGTCCTTGCCTCCACCCTTTCCTTTCTAAAGCAGAGCGAGACAAAGGTATTAAAAGATAACTCTGGGGGAAATATTGCCACTCTGTCTCCAGGACTTAGGGCTGTGGAGGCCGATCCACCCTTTCCGTTGACCATCACCAGTTTGGCCCTTTCTTGTGCCAAACCTAGCCTCTCCAAGAGCTCCGCAACAGTCATCTGGCCTTGGGTTTCCAGCACAATTTCCCCCTCCTGAAGACCCAGCTCTTCCCTCAAATGCCCTCCCACCAAGATCCTGATGCCCTCCTTGCCTTCCCCTTTTTTCATAGCAAGCCCTTACAATATCCGCCGTCTATGGCAATAGAGGTCCCTGTAATATAACCCGCCCTATCAGAAGCCAGGAAAGTCACCAAATCCGCCAATTCCTCAGGCTTCCCCAATCTTCCCATGGGAATTTGCGCCTCCCAACCCCGAATGATCTCCCAACTGTCCGTTTTCTTACTCAGGGCCAGTGATTCAGCCAGTTGTTCAACCCTCTCGGTATGCATGAAGCCTGTGCAGACGCAGTTGACCAGCACACCCTCACGGGCCAGCTCATTGGAGAGGCTCTTGGCCCATCCATGGACCGCTGCTCGAATTGAATTGGACAAGATAAGGCCTTCCATGGGCTGCTTTACGGCAGCAGAAGTAAGGTTAATTATTCGCCCCCAGCCTTGCTTACGCATGTAAGGCAATACATGGCGCGTAAGTCTTATGGCACTCATCAGATTGAGGTGAAAGGCCTCTTCCCAGTTCTGGTCATCCAGCTCCAGGAACCTTGCCGAAGGAGGACCGCCCGCGTTGTTCACCAATATATGCACGGTCTCAAACCTCTTTACCGCCTCCTGTACAAAGGCCTTTACCTCCACAGGATTTGACAGATCAGTGGCCCTCCAGAACACCTGGGCGCCTGTTTCCCGAGAGATGGCAAGGGCCGTCTGCTCCAAGAGCTCCTTGTTTCTGGCACAGATGGCCACCTTTGCTCCTTCCCTGGCAAGGCTGCGTGCGACCTCCCGGCCGAGCCCCTTGCTGGCCCCTCCCACTAAAGCCACCTTATCTTTCAAACCAAGATCCAATTTGAACCTCCGTTGCCCATGAGGCTTTCAAGCCTCCTTTACCAGAAACGCTCCAGTTTCATTCAGCTCTGTTCACTCCCCGAGCCATTATATGACCAAGGGTTGCATCATGGAGTTTCTTGAACCCTTGGAACTCTGTGCCCAAGGGCCCTCGCAGCCAAAGAAGCTTGGGGGCAAAAGCTCCCCAAGCTCCTCTGCAATGGCCAGGGGTCTAGGCTAGAAATTGAACAGCTGATCCAGTTCTCTTGCCTCCACGTCAAAAACCACGTTGTGGGGGGGCAGAGGTTCCTTTAGGAAAAACTCCGGCAGACGATCCTGCGAGGCTGTAAACCCTGCAGAGAGGTTGAAAGCCCTCTCTTTCCGAAGCACATCCTTGCCGTACTCCAATAGCTCATCCATGCCGAAGCTCCAGCCGTACAGGGCCCCTACCATCTTGGGAAGAGCCTCCATACCAGAGGGTATGTCCATCACCGCGAAAGCCACAAACACGCACAGTCCAAGAGAGTCAATGGCTGCAGTGGCTATCTGAAGATTGCGAGAGAGATCCACCTGGCCTTCTGGCTTCAAGGGATCCACAAAGCCACCAACCTTCATGATGTTTGTGGCCACAGCATAACCTGCTGTGTGATCTGCACCCATGGGGCTTGTGGCGTAGGTCACACCGATTCCCTTGATGGCCCTGGGATCATATGCTGGAAGTCCCTGACGCTTGACCACAGGCACATGAGATACCCCAAAGGCCTGACCCACCACAGCCGCACCACTGCCTATTATGCGTCCCAGAGCAGTACCTTTCCCAACCTCATGGAGGAGTTCTATGGCCCCCTGGGCATCCCCGAATTTTTTGACACCCGCATACATGGCCACTGCCACAGCACATCCCATCTCGATGGTGTCCAGCCCGTAATCATCGCAAAGCCTGTCTATCTGGGCTATGGCGTCCAGGTCATCTATGCCGCAGTTGGCTCCGTTGGCCCATACGGTTTCGTACTCCAGACCAGAGGTGAGGTAATTGCCTTCTTTGTCGTTATACACATTGGAACACTGAATGATACAGGTGGAACAGGCGGAATGTGTTGTGCTTCCTCCTCTGGCCTTTATCACGTCGTGCATGGTCTCACCGCTTATCTTGTGAGCACCTTCAAAGCGCCCTTCCGTGAAATTCCTGGTAGGAAAGGCTCCTGCCTCGTTGATGACATTGACCAGCACGTTGGTCCCGTAAACGGCCAGGCCTCCTCCTGGCTTGGTAACCGGATGCTCCCTCAAGGCGTCCCTGAAGGCCGCCGCAGCTTTCTTGAATGCCTCCTGATCCACGTAGGAGATGCCAGGGGCATCCGTGTCATCCACGATGATGGCCTTGAGTCCCTTGGCGCCCATCACGGCTCCCATACCCCCCCGCCCGGCATGCCTGGCGGGTTTGCCTTGGGTGCTGGTCACTGCCACAGAGGCAGCCGAGAGCTTCATCTCGCCGGCGGTCCCGATGGAGATTATGCCAACTTTCTCCCCGTATCTGGCCTGGAGTTTTTCACAAAGCGCATAGTTGGTAAGCCCTGCTAGATCGTCCGCTGGGAAGAGCTTGCCTCCTTCCTTGTTTACCAAGAGGTAATACCATTGGGAGCCTTTGGGCATACCCTCTACCACGATGCCAGCAATTCCTAGTCTGCCCAGCTTGACAGCCACGTTTCCCCCCACATTACTCTCCTTTATGCCCCCTGTCAGTGGGCTCTTCCCACCCACAGAAAGCCTTCCAGAGTTGGGGCACGTGCTCCCTGCCAGGAGTCCGGGTGCCACCACCAGCTTGTTGGCTGCCCCAAGGGGGTGACAAAGTGGGTCGACTTCCCTGGCCACGATGCTGGAAGTCAAGGCTCGTCCCCCCAACCGAGCCTCCGATCCTGACAGATCTTCTATGCGCACCACCCCGGCCGACATGTCCACCCTGATGAGCTTTCTCATGGCAACCCTCCTGTTTTATTGGATAGGAAAAGCAATTACACCCAAGGCTTCTGGGCAAAGAATAGAGACATGACAAATTGAATGTCAAGTCAGTATGCTTGAGACAAGCAAAAATGGAAAAGGCTTTATGTCAAAAAAAACATAATTAATCCAGATTCAACAAAGCTGCCTTGCTGGCCAAATCTCCTGGGGTGTGGATTCTAGAGTTGTTTTTTCCTTGAGCGTTTTTTTTCAATTAAAGATTAGAAAGGAACTCCATTTTTGAAGACAACTTCGCCAATGATCCTGGGACATCCCCACCTTGATCCCGATTACCCACCCTTAATCTGGATTACCAGGTGACAGACGCAGATCCACGGATCTGGCGTGAGCAGCGAGGCCTTCCATTTCAGCCATGCGTATCACCTGGGGGCCAAAGTGTTTCATGGCCGCCCTTGAAACGCCTATTACGCTAGTGCGCTTTAAGAAATCCTCAACTCCCAAGGGGGATGAGAATCTGGCTGTTCCCCCTGTGGGCAAAACATGGCTAGGCCCTGCCAGATAGTCTCCCATGGCCTCTGGAGAGCCATCCCCCAGAAAAACAGCCCCTGCATTTCTCACCATGGGCAGCCAGTCCAAGGGTCTTTCCATCAAGAGCTCTAGATGCTCAGGAGCTATTTCTGCTGCTACCGTAAAAGCCTCTTCCATGTCTTGGCAAATAATTATTGCCCCAAAATTCTCCAGGGAAGATCTGGCAATTTCCTCACGGGGACTTTGTGTCAGCTGGACTTCCAACCTTGTCTCCACCTCATCTGCGTAAGACCTCGAAGGTGTCACCAGCAAAGCCGAGGCAAACTGGTCATGTTCGGCTTGGGAAAGCATGTCTGCTGCTGCCAAATCGGCCCTCACAGTTCCATCGGCCAGAATGAGAATCTCACTGGGCCCAGCCAGCATGTCTATGTCTACATCCCCGAAGACCATTCGTTTGGCTTCTGTTACATAAACATTGCCAGGACCCACTATCTTTTGGACCCTGGGGATCTCCCCCGCTCCATAGGCCATGGCTGCAATGGCTTGCGCTCCTCCCAGCCTGAAAACACGATCCACGCCTGCGATCCTGGCAGCTGCCAAGACACCAGGAGCCGGGTTGGACCACGGTAGGGGGGAACACATGATGACTTCCTTCACTCCTGCCACACGCGCAGGGATAGCGGTCATGAGCACCGAGGAAGGGTATTGGGCCTTGCCTCCAGGCACATAAATACCTACTGTTTCCAAAGGCTGAATCAACTGTCCCAGCAAACAGCCCTGGGGATCCACTGTGAGCCATGATCTTAGCAAGCAGCGGGCGTGGAACTCTCTGATGCGCTCTGCCGCTATCTCCAGGGCCCTCCTATGCTCTTGGGAAAGAAGCTCCTGAGCCCTTTCCCACTCCTCAGCTCCAACTTCCAGACTCTCTGTGCCCTGTGGCATTCCATCCAGCAGCCGAGCCCAACTCCTGAGTCTTTCTTCCCCACCTAGACGCACGCTTTCCAAGATCTCCTGTACCCTCTCTCGCACTTGCTTGTTCCTGAAGCCCCCCCTTTCCCGCAAGCTCTTCAGGAACTTATCCCAGGAAACATCTTTGCTAGCGATCCTCCTCATGGAATCTCCTCTCCGGAAGGCTCGGAGTCTACACCGGATCTTCGGCCTGGTATCTGGATCCCGTATTTTCTGATCTTGTAATGAAGTACTCTTCTGGAAACACCCAGGAGCTTTGCCGCTTCCTTCTGAACCCAGTTGGATCTCTCCAGCGCCTCCAGAATCAGCTTTTTTTCGCCTCCTTCCAAAGACAGAGAGGGTGTCCTTCTGACCTCAGGCAGCTCTGCCCAACTCTGAGTGACTCCAGCAACGGAAAGGTCCTTGACACTCAAATGTGTCTGCCTGCACACCACTACTGCAGCTTCTAGGCTGTTACGAAGCTCCCGGACGTTTCCAGGCCATGGGTACGCACATAACCACTCCATGGTCTCCCTCGGGATGGACACCCTAGGCTTTCCATGTTTTTGGCAGAAACGCTCCACAAAACGTTCTGCCAGCTCGGGTATGTCCTCCGGCCGATCCCTCAGGGCGGGCACCCTGAGAATTACCACCCTCAGACGATAGTAGAGATCTTCCCTGAAATGTCCTTCCGCAACCTCCTTGGCCAAATCCACGTTGGTGGCCGCTATCACCCTGCAGTCAACGGGAATCTCCTTTATGTCTCCTATTCTTCTGATCTTCTTTTCTTCCAGAAAGCGCAGAAGTCTCACCTGCATCTCCTGGGAGATGTTCCCTATTTCATCCAAGAACAGAGTCCCGCCGTTGGCCGCTTCTATGAGCCCTTTCTTATCCCTGATGGCATGAGTGAATGAACCCCTCACATGCCCAAACAGCTCGCTTTCCAACAAGCTTGCAGGGGTGGACCCGCAATCCACCACTACAAAGGGACCATTGGATCTTAGACTTTGTTTGTGAATAAACCTGGCCACCAGTTCCTTCCCCACGCCGCTTTCTCCGAGAATCAGAACGCTTACGTCGGTGCGGCTCACCTTTTCCATCAAGGACCAAAGCTCCCTCATGGCAGGGCTGCTGCCTATCCAGAACTCCTGGGTGCCTTCCACAGAGCTTTGCGTCTTGGAATGCCCGTCCAGAACCGAATGAATTGTCCTGAGGAGATCTCTACCGTCAAAGGGCTTGGTCAGGTACTCAACGGCTCCGGTTTTTATTGCCCTGACCGCATCCGGGATGGTTCCATATGCTGTCAACAGAATCACCGGAAGCTCCGGACGCACTTTTCTTATGGCCTCCAGAAGTTCCATGCCGCCCATTCCAGGCATTCGCACATCTGTGATTACAAGATCCACTCTCCTTCGCTTCAAAAGCTCCAGGGCCGAGGAGGCCGAAGAGGCCTGAAGGGTCTCATAGCCTGCCGCACCCAATCTGGCCTCGAGGACCTCAAGTATGTGGGGATCGTCGTCAACAAGCAGAATCAAACTGCCCATGTGTTGGCTTTTCTCCGGTAATCCAAGGCTCGACTCTTGTTCCGAGAAAATGCTTCTTTTCTATTTCGTACCATGTTCTGGCTAGGGACTTGAAGCTCCTTTCTTCTTTCTCTCTATGGCCCTGTGGATATTCTCCAATGCCTCTAGTTGCTCCCTCAGCCTCTCTATCTCTTCATCTCGAATCCTGATCTCTTCATCTTTTTGACGCATTTCTTCTTCTTTTGGAGAAGCTGGCTTGCTGGTGGAGATGGAAGAGGAAGAAGGCCTCTTGGCCTTGAACTCCCCGCTGGGGGCCCAGTTGACCATCTTTTTTATTACCTCGGTGAGCATCCTGGGATCCTCATTGCCAAGCTCTTCTCCCAGGCGGCCCTGCCATTGTTCCCAAAGCACCATGGCCTCCTGAAGGGAGTTCTTGTCCTTGGCCATGGCCAGGCGGCTACAAGCCAGTCCATAGAGGGCCTTTCTCTTACCTTCTTCAGAGGGAAGTGTCTGGCTCAAATAGGAAAAGATCTCCACAGCCCGAGAGAAATCTCCTTCTTGAAAAGCACGGATTCCCGTCTCCAAGGAATCAGAAGGAGCTGCTGACTTACGGCTTTCCTCCATCACACTTCTTATGGTGCGGGCTTGCGAAGGCTCGAGAGTTTCGGAGACGAACACACACCCTGCGACCTGGAAAAGTATTCCAGGGAGGATCCCCATTAACCATGCCCACCCTTTCCAACTCCTCGACCCTGGGTATTTCATATTCCTCACCTTGCATGCGGGACCGTGAAGTAAAAGCAACTGCCTTCCCCAGGCCTGCTTTCCAGGCCCATCTTCCCACCATGAGCCTCGACTATGTGTTTGGAGATGCTGAGACCCAACCCCATGCTCTCCTGAGCCCCTGGCCCGCCACCCACACGGTAATATTTTTGGAAAACCAGTGACTGTTCCTCCTCTGGAATTCCTGGACCCTTGTCCTCCACGCTGAAGCGAACCCCCTCGCCATTGCCTTCAATTTGGGCCTTCATCAGGACTTCCCCACCCAATGGGGAGAACTTAATGGCATTGGCCAGTAAGTTGAGAACCACTTGTTGAAGCTGCGCCTCGTCTGCCTTAATAGGTGGCAACCCTGGGCTCACCAAGGCTTTAATCTTGATGCCGGCAGTTTCTGCAAGGGGCTGAGCCTTCCTTATGCAGATTTTTATGAGACGATTTACATCCACGCTCTTGGGTTTTAGCTCCACTTTGCCTGCTTCCATACGGGACACCCGCATGAGCTGAGTGAGAAGTTCGGTCACTCGGGCCATTTCCTCCCTGGCTATGCGCAACAAACGCTTTTGCCGCTCATTGATGGAGCCCGCCACCTCTTCCTCCACCAGGTTCACCGACTCGGCGATGGAAGTCAGAGGAGTCCTTATCTCGTGGCTCAACATGGCAATGAAATCAGACCGCATCCTCTCTTCTTTCCTTATTCTCTCGGCCATTTCATTGAAGGCGCGGGCCACTTCCCCCAGCTCGTCCCTGGAGCTCACCGCAATGGATTCTATGGGACCTGTTTGCAACACCGAGCGTATACCCCTTTTCAAGGCTCTTAGGGGACGACTCACCGAGTACGTCAGAAGCACAAGCCCTATGAGCCCTGCGATGGCGGACCCAGCCAACCCCACGAGGCCCCACCTTTGGGCAGCCCTATTGGAAGCATGGAGCTGGCGCAACTCCTGTTCCACCTTGCGCTGGTTCTCTGCCCTGGCCTCTGTAATTCTGCTCATCAAGGCTCCAGCCGTCTCTTCCGGTAGCCAGATCATCACATCTTGAGCCACCAGCTGGGAGCTGCTCCCTGCTTGAAGAACCTTGAGCAGCTCCCCCCTCATCAGAGCCCAGTCCCCCTTCTCCCCCAGTTGTTCCCCAATGGACTCCAGCTCCCCCAAGTTCTTCAGAAAAGACTCTTTGGCAGAAGAAAAGAGTTCCACATACTCCTGTTTTTTCAAGACTCGATATTTCTTCTCGTTCTCCTCCATGGAAAGCAGATCTTCCAAGAGCTTGCCGCAAAGGGAGTGAAAACGGTATCTGGCGTTGACTATTCGATCAGTGGCCCGCCCCGCCCAGTGAAGCTGAAAAAAAAGAATACCCACGCTTATGTAGAAAACCCCCAGCAACACCAAGTACCATAAAAGAAACCTGCCCCGAATACTCATGGATGAAACCACTCTTTTCCCTGGGAACCACTCTTGGTGTCAACCCGGAAGCCTACAAATATCAGCCCCTAGATGCGAGAGTTTCTCCTCCAAACGTTCGTAACCGCGGTCCAAATGGTAAACCCTGGAAATCTCCGTCACTCCCTCGGCCGCCAAACCCGCAAGGATCAAAGAGGCACTGGCCCTCAGATCAGTGGCCATGACAGGGGCTCCTTTGAGATGAGCCACACCCTTGACCACCGCATTGGCCCCCTGGAGCTGGATTTGCGCTCCCATTCGGCGCAGTTCAGCCACATGCATGAAGCGATCCTCAAATACGGTCTCGGTTATGACGCTGCTGCCCCTGGCAAGACACAAGAGGGCCATCATCTGGGCCTGCATATCCGTGGGAAACCCAGGATAGGGCCTTGTTTTTACGTCTACAGGTTCTGGCCTGCCCCTGGCCGAAACCCTCACCAGATCACCCACCAGCGAAACCTCCACTCCACTCTCTTTGAGTTTGCCCACCACAGCCTCCATGTAGTTGAGTGGGCATTCCCTCAAAAAAACCTCTCCCCTGGTTATGGCTGCGGCCACCATGAAGGTGCCTGCCTCTATTCTATCTGGTCCCACTCTGTGATCCATGGGGCCCAGCTCTTCTACTCCTTCTATCTGTATCTGATCTGTACCAGCCCCTTGGATTCTTGCTCCCATGTTATTGAGAGCCTGAGCCAGTTCCACAACCTCCGGCTCACAAGCTGCGTTTCGCAGCACTGTCTTTCCCCTGGCTAGGGTTGCTGCCATCATGAGGTTTTCTGTGCCGGTGACCGTTGGAAGATCAAAACAAAAAGATGTGCCCTGAAGTCCTTTGGTCTTGGCATGCACATACCCATGCCTCAGGGCAATTCTAGCCCCCAGGGCCTCCAATCCCTTGAGGTGTTGATCTATGGGCCTTGTGCCGATGGCGCAGCCTCCGGGCAGGGAAACCATGGCCCGACCAGTTCGAGCCAACAAAGGCCCCAAGACCAGGACCGAGGCCCTCATGGTCTTCACCAGCTCATAGGGAGCCTTGCAGCTTCGAATTCTCTCCACATTGACCAGGACCTCTTCCCCACGGATCTCCACCTCGGGGCCAAGCTGTTCTATCAAAGATTTGAAGGTGTCAATATCCCGAAGTCTGGGCACATTGGTCAGCCTGTGCACTCCTGAACCCAACAAGGTAGCAGCCAGCAATGGAAGTGCCGCATTCTTGGCTCCGCTTATGCGTACTTCTCCCCTTAGCGCTATCCCACCCTTTATCAAGATCCGAGGCATGGCTCTTACACCTCTGCCGAAATAGCCCACAGGACCCGGGGTTTACCCGTCAGATCCTGGCGCCATCCCCACTTCTTCCATCTCTTATCTTGGCACAAGATCTCATCCAAACAGTGGGATTGTCCATCACCCACTTCCACGACCAGCATTCCTCCAGGCACCAACTTCTCAGGGGCCCGCTGGAGGATCCTGCGAATCACTGCCATGCCGTCATTGCCCCCATCCAGGGCAACGTGAGGCTCATAGCATCTTATCTCCGGCTCCAGCTGCTGAATCATGGCAGTGGGGATGTAAGGTGGATTGGCAACAACCAGCCTGAAGCTGTGCTGCTCAGATTCCACAGGCTCCCACAAATCGCCCTTCAAGAACCTGATGCATCCCTGTATTCCCAGTTCACGGGCATTGAATCTTGCCAGATCGAGGGCCTCTTGCGAGATGTCGGTGGCCACCAAGGAAATGGATCGCCCCATTTCACTAGCCAAGGCTATGGAAATGGCTCCGCATCCGGTCCCAAGCTCCAGTGCGTGGATGGGCAAGGGCTCATTTTCCGCTGCATCCTTGAGCACCTCCAGGGCCACCTCCACCAGCGTCTCGGTCTCCGGCCTGGGGATCAAAACGCTAGGGTTCACCTTGAGTCTCAAGGACCAGAATTCCTTGGTTTCCAGAATGTAGGCTACAGGTTCCCTGCGCGCCCTGCGCCGAAGCAATTCCCTGAAGAAGCCCAATTCCTTCTCTGTCACTGGTTGATCGTGGCGAAGGTAAAGCTCCACTCTGCTGCAACCCAGCACGTGACCCATGAGGAGTTCAGCATCCAGCCTGGAGCTAGAAACTCCTTTCTTGGCCAGGTACGCAGAGGCCTCCTTCACCAGCTCCAGGAGGGTCCAGGAAGGCCTCATCCCTCACCAGCTCCCTCCCTTAAAGCTTCTGCCCTTTGGTGGGTCTGAAGAGCCTCTATGAGCTCATCCAGTGCACCGTCTAATATCTCGGTGAGTCGATAAAGGGTAAGACCTATCCGGTGGTCTGTGACACGACCTTGAGGGAAATTGTAAGTACGAATCCGCTCACTTCTATCTCCTGAGCCCACCTGAGTCCGCCTTTGCTCGGAGATCTCTCTGCGCTGTTGCTCCAAAATACGGTCCAGCAGACGAGCCTTGAGTACCCTGAGGGCCTTGGCTCTGTTTTTGTGCTGGGATTTCTCGTCCTGACATGTCACCACGAGGCCTGTGGGTATGTGGGTAACCCTTACGGCAGAGTCCGTGGTGTTGACACTTTGGCCTCCTGGTCCTGAGGAACGAAAAACATCCACCCGCAGCTCAGCCGGATCCAAGTGGACTTCCACATCTTCTGCCTCGGGCAAGATGGCCACCGTGACGGCCGAGGTGTGAATGCGCCCCTGAGACTCGGTAATGGGTACTCTCTGAACCCGATGGACACCGCTTTCGTATTTGAGTTTGCTGTATACCCCCCTGCCTTCCACCAGGGCTATGATCTCTTTGAAACCTCCCACTCCAGTGGGATGGCTGTCCACCACGTCCACTTTCCAGCCCTGACGCTCTGCGTATCGACAGTACATCCGGAATAGGTCAGCGGCAAACAAGGCAGCCTCTTCACCTCCGGTGCCAGCCCGTATTTCCAGGGACACGTTCTTCTCATCGTGTGGATCTTTGGGCAGGAGCAATCCCTTGAGTCTGGCCTCCAGCTCCTGCTGTTTGAGCGCCAGTTGCTCCACTTCATCCTCTGCCAAGGCTCTCATCTCAGGGTCTTTCTCGGTGCGAAGAAGTCCCCTGGCAGCCTTGAGCTGTTCCACTACCTTTTGGTGCGCTCTGTAAGCCTCTACCAAAGGAAGCAGCTCAGCAAGCTCCTTGGCCAGCTTCTGGAACCTGGAGGGATCCCTGGGCACTTCAGGATCTCCTAGCTGCTGTTCTATGGCCAGGTATCTCTGCTCTATGGCGTCCAGTTTCTCCCACATCTTTCCCATTCACTCTGACAGCACTGGCGTTTTCAAAAGGAGTCAGGTTGAAGTTCAACCCCCATACATGAGGCGCCCAGGGCTATCAGGGGCCTGAGTCCCCAATTCCCCTTGCTTTTCATTGGATGCACACTCAGAGCAACCAAATACAAGAACTATCTGGTGTTGTTCAGATAGCCCTTCCCAAATTTCTTGTGAAACCTCTCCACCCGACCAGCGGAGTCCACCAGTTTCTGCTTCCCGGTGAAAAAGGGATGACACTTGGAACATATTTCCACCCTTATCTCCGCTTTGGTGCTGCGGGTCTCTATCACATTACCACATGCGCAGGTTATTATGGCCTTCTCGTACTTGGGATGGATACCCTTTTTCATTTATCTCTCCTTTCCGTTTGCACCGAGCAATTTCGGATGACATCCCCCAACTATCTGCAAAAGCTCAACTCTTACTTTTTCTTACAATCCCGAAGGGATTGCCGAATGATCCTCAACTTGCCCAGATCCTTCAGCGCAGAATCCCAAGAGTCCCTCTGCCTGAGGCATTCACACCTTGCGTTTCCCCACTCATGATAGAGGGGCTCTGGCGCCACCTCCCATTTCAGGAACTCATGGAATCCAGGAACTCCCTGTTGGTCTTGGTCTTCTGTATCTTGTCCAGCAGAAATTCCATTGCATCAACAGGATTCAATGGGGAAAGCAGCTTCCTCAAGATCCATATCCTGTTGAGGTCCTCCTTAGGAAGCAGCAGCTCTTCCTTGCGTGTCCCGGATTTGTTGATGTCTATGGAAGGGAATATCCTCTTGTCCGCCAGACGCCTGTCCAACTGGATCTCCATGTTGCCGGTCCCCTTGAATTCTTCGAAGATAACCTCGTCCATACGGCTTCCCGTCTCTATGAGGGCAGTTGCTATGATGGTGAGGCTTCCTCCCTCTTCCACGTTGCGTGCTGCTCCAAAGAATCTCTTGGGCCTCTGCAAGGCGTTGGCATCCACGCCGCCCGAGAGGATCTTTCCACTGGGCGGCACCACCGTATTATGAGCTCTGGCCAGTCTGGTTATGCTATCCAGCAATATCACCACGTCCTTCTTGTGTTCCACGAGCCTCTTGGCTTTTTCCAGAACCATATCAGCCACTTGAACATGGCGCTGGGCCGGCTCGTCAAAAGTTGAGCTTATCACCTCGGCGTCCACAGAGCGCATCATGTCTGTGACCTCTTCAGGCCTCTCATCTATCAACAAAACTATCAGAATTATCTCTTTGTGATTCTGGGTGATACTGTTGGCGATGTTCTGAAGCAGAATAGTCTTACCAGTGCGGGGGGCGGCCACAATCAGTCCCCTTTGCCCCTTCCCGATGGGGCAAAGCATATCCATTATGCGCATGGAAACCTGATCGTGGGTGGTCTCCAGTTTTATTCGTTCCTGGGGATAAAGAGGTGTCAAATTGTCGAAAAGTATTTTGTCTCTGGCCACTTCAGGATCTTCGTAATTGACCGCCTCCACCTTCAGTAGAGCAAAGTATCTCTCGGAATCCTTGGGAGGCCTTATCTGTCCAGAGACAGTGTCTCCAGTCCTGAGGTTGAACCTGCGGATCTGAGAGGGAGAAACATAGATGTCGTCAGGGCCCGGAAGATAGCTGTAGTCAGAAGATCGCAGGAATCCGAAACCATCTGGAAGGATCTCCAACACGCCTTCCCCGTAAATAAAACCGTTTTTTTCTGTTTGAGCTTGCAAAATAGCAAATATCAGCTCCTGCTTGCGCATTCCGCTGGCCCCTTCCACTTGAAGCTTCTTGGCTAGATCCAACAGCTCCGAAATCCTTTTTTCTTTGAGTTCTACCAGATTCATTTTCGCCCTCTTGGAATCTCTGTTTTGGGTCATGTGCGTGTTTCTTCTCCCTGGTTCCTACGGGGCCGAAGGATTCTCTCTATCTGTACCCCGGCCCTAGGCTTTTGCCCAAGAAGCCCCTGTTACTGACAGGTAAGGATCTCCTCCATTGGGCTCCCACTCAGCCGACCTTGAATTCGTGCCAGGTTCTCCTCCCAGGAACTTACAGCTTTTGCAACCGTTCGTAACGGCTTCTGCTTAATAGATCCCTATAGGTGAGCATTTATTCTGAGTGGTGCTCTCTCTGGGAGACGAATCCTTAGAGACGATACTCATCCTACCCTAGGCAGGTGCAATGCACAGATAAAATTAACCTATCGGATAGGTGGCCGCCTGTCAAGGAAAAAACCCACTTCGGTACCGCCCCAAAACAACACTCACGAAGAACCCTCAAAAAGGTTCATGCCCAGAAGAATATCAAAGGGTTTCCTGTGGACTGACATGGGACGCCAGCCCCTATGGTCTACTGGCCTGGCCTACTGAAGGCTCACTGTTGAATACTCTCAGTTTTTTTGCTCCCACAAAAGGACTTCTCCTTGATCACCCAAAGCATCCTGCGAGTTTAAAGCTTTTCCCCAAGACCCCCCTTGTGGGCGAGCAGTTCAGGCCGGTTGTGCTCTCATTCTACAAGCTGAATCAGGTTTAGCTGTCGTCCTGTCTTGCCTTTGCTGGCACGATGTGAAAAGAAAACTTTTTCATTGCAAGAAGTACAAGCTGTTACCCTGACTATGTTGCTCTGAGGGACCCCAGCCTGAATGAGCTGGTGTACATTTAACCCCACCAGATCCAGCGTGTACCTGTTTGCCCTCAAAGGTTTGATGAATTCCTTCCACCGGGCGGTGCTGTTCTTTATGGACCTTACCACCTTGATGTCCACCTCATAGCAACACTCACCTATACAAGGCCCAAAACCCACCATTAGATCTTGAGGATCCACATTGAAGGCTTTCTGAAGCTTGCTGACCACGGTCCCAATCACGTTCAGACAAGTCCCCCTCCATCCGGCGTGCACTATTCCTATTACTTCTTCCTTGGGGGCGTAAAGTAGTATGGGAAGACAATCCGCAGTCAGAACTCCGATGGCCACCCCCTTCTCCTGGGTAAGGATGGCATCGTAGTCCAGGTGTTGATATTTGCTTCCAACCTTGCGCGGATCTTCATCCAAGATCAGAACTTGATCCCCATGTACCTGGTTAGCAAGGAAGATCCTTTCGGGATCCAGACCTAGGGCATCGGCCAGGATCTTTTTGTTTTGCATCACATTTTCCCTGGAATCCCCACCCTGGGTATCAAAATTAAGACTCCTGAAAGGACCCTGGCTTACGCCCCCTAGCCTTGTACAAAAGGCATGTTTCAAGCGCCCGTTGGAGGCTTTCTTGAAACTTTCCAACGTGACCACTCTTACTTTTCCATATGTCTCAAGGCCCATAGCTGTTTCGGAAAATGAAGTGTGCGGGATACCTTTGGTGGTCTGGCGAAGAAAAGCCACTCATAAAAATAAAATACATCATGAAAAGCCCCTTTGTCAATCTCGCCTGTTTTCCAGCTTTTCCAGGCCCGGATTTTCCAAAAGCCAGAATCATGCAAGAGCATTGCTCCATGAGACCCAACTCAATCATATGAGCTGCTCCATGTGTCCATGTTGAAAAACAAGCCCCTTGCCTTTGGTCCTTCCAATTGAGTGTTCAATCTGCATTTCTGGAATAAGAATCCGCAAACCTAACCACACAAGCTCCTTTGTCTCGTGGGATGTGCCGGATCAGAAATGATTCTCCACGGGAGACAGCAAGCTGTCTTAGCCCTGACTGTCTTTACCCCAGATTTCGCTTTGATTGATTTCAGTGGGGAGAGGAGCGGCGGTTTCATCGTGTAAGGTCTTGAAATGAAAAGCCTCCTTGGTGTATGTTT
>JBBFLE010000019.1 GCA_037481695.1 bacterium
GAGCATAGTTCGAAAGACGCTGGGACTCAAGGGGTTTTGTGTGAAAGAGGTCAAGGAAAGCGAAGGACAACTTCTGGTTTATCTGGTTGCTGATAAGCGCTACAGGGCTGTTTGTTCTCAGTGCGGCCAAAAGATGCCTGGTTATGACACCTTGGGTGAGAGGCGCTGGAAGCACGTTCCGCTATGGGGGATTGGGGTGGTTTTGATTTATGCTCCCAGACGGGTTAAGTGCACAAGTTGTGGGGTCAAGGTGGAGAAGATTGCTTGGACACAAGGGAAAAGTCCTCTTTCTGTTTCCCTCAGTGTGGTTTTGGCCACCTGGGCAAGGGAAGTTGCCTGGCAAGTAGTGGGGCGGCTGTTTGGGTTTCACTGGAATACGGTTCGAAAGGCGGTGAAAGAGGTTGTTGAGTATGGTCTGGAGCACCGGGACATGGGTGATGTGCTCTACATTGGCATTGATGAGATCTCTCGCAGAAAGGGTCATATTTATCACACTCAGATCTATGATCTAATAGGCAAGCGGCTGTTATGGTCGGGTGAGGGTAGGAGCTCATCTACCCTTGAGGCCTTTTGTGAGCAGCTGGGTGCCAAGCGTTGTGGGCAAATAGAGGCAGTCTGTTGTGACATGTGGGCTCCCTATGTTGATGTGGTAAGACAGAGGTTTCCTAATGCTGTAATGGTATTCGATAAATTTCACATTGTGCGCCACCTTCTAGAGGCGGTGGACACAGTTCGAAGACAAGAGGCTCGGCAGCTGCAGGCCAAGAATCCGGAATTACTCAAGAGGACTCGGTATATATGGCTGAAGAATCCATGGAACCTAACACAGCAGCAGCGCATAAGGTTGAGTGAGTTGGAAAAGCTTAATCTGAAGATTAATCGGGCGTATTTGCTCAAGGAGGCATTTCGGAGGTTTTGGAATTACCTCCATCCTGCATGGGCCAATAGATTCCTTCAGCAGTGGTTCTGGTGGGCCACTCATTCCAGGTTACAGCCTATGAGGAATTTTGCTTGGATGCTACGCCGCCATCAGGAAAATATCCTCAGCTACTTCAACGTTCGAATCGACAACGGTGCAGTAGAAGCCCTCAATAACAAGGCCAAGGCCATGAGCCACAGAGCCTTTGGTTATCGTACGGCAGAAACTTTTAAACTCGCTCTCTACCACGGCCTGGGCAAGCTCCCTATGCCACAGTTAACCCACAAATTCTTGTGAGGAGCCATGCGCTCTAGGTCCTTTGCCCTTGGTATCCTGGGGTTGGTGCCATAGGCCAAAAGCAAATCTACTGCAGCGTCTATCTTTTTTCGGTCCAGCTGATCGAGCCTACCCAGGTTCATGAGCACCCTTGTGCGGGGTTGGCCCTGTTTATTTCGGTAGGCCTCGCACAGCTGCAGGTATTGGTAGGTTCTTTGCTTGTCCTTCTTTCGGCTTACTCGTATATACATGGCATAAATACATATAACACACCTACCAGATTCTTGTCAAGACAAAAGTGATCACTATTCGTCCTACATGGAAGGCAAAATTTGGAAGGCTCACTACAAAGAAATCAAAGTGTTACCGAACACAACCCCGAAAAAAGTGCCAAAGTTGGGTTAAAAACACCGGGCTCCCAGACCCAAGGGTTTCAGCTTGGGTGGACCTCTTTGGGGAGGTCATCAATTCCAGGTGGGGCTGGGAGTTCAGAAATTGAGGGCGACCTTGCCGATGATCTCCCTGGCAGGAACTCTTCCTTGTATCACGAAGGGATCTGTTACCCAGTTGAAACCACGGTCAAATATGTTTCTCACACTTATGCTAGCTGACCCCCTCCGGCCTGGGAAGATGTATCCCAACTGCACATCGGTCAGCCATATGTTTTCATCCCGGCGATCATGGGCCTTGAGGTCCTCGTGTCTATAGGTCTCACTCACCGATGCGAAAAACCCAGATGGATGCACATAAGTGAGGCCTAGACTCAGGAGGTGATCCTTCCTGTTAACCAATGGGTAGTCCTCGTCATCCACTTCCATGTAACGATAACCGACATTCAGAGCCAGCCCATGCCAGAGGATTTGATTCAATGCCGACTCGAAACCCTTCACACGGCCATAAGTCCGCACCATTTGCTCCAGGCCGGCTTGTCTGTTCTTGTAAGGGTATTCCCTTTCCAGATAGAAGGGGTTCAGCGAGAAGAAACCGTCAGACCACTCGTGTTCCCAGACGAGATCCGCCTCCTTGGTTAGGGAGCCTTCCAGGGTGCTCCTAAAGATGGTAACGCCAGCCACCTCTGTAGGGTCCAAGCGCCTGGCTTGGAAGGGGGTTATGTAACGGAAGGCCGCCAGCCGGATAGTATCTTGAGGGGTCGGCTGGATGATGAGTCCCAGCCGAGGGTTTAACTCATGAATGGCCCATTGGCTCCCGGAAAAGACGTTGTTCCGATTCATGTGGTCGGAGTAGAGTGCTGCCTCCAGTGTTAACCATGGATTCAGTTTCCAGGTGTCCTGGATGTAGTAGCTATGGAATCGGGTATCTAGGTCATAGCCCGTCCATGACATGGGGAGGCCAAACCTGAAGCCCAACAGCTTCAAATAACTCCTTGTTTGGCTCTCGGCCCCATGTTCCCCCAAGTGCTGGACAGTGCCGAGTATGATCTGGTGTCCACCTAGCCCGAATCTGTACTGTGCCTGAGCCTGATAGTAAGGTCTGTGGTAATCGATGTATTGGAACTCCTCTAGGACAAAAGGGGGTGGCGGCGGCATTAAGATCCTAGTGCTTGAATGGAGTAGCATGCTGCCGTCCACCTTCAGGTGGGTGAAGAAAAAGAGCAGGTCGGACTGAGGACCCAAGTGGTGATGGTACCCAAACTCGGTTCTGGTGAGTCGGGTTCGGTTCCATTCATAGGGGTCTGGTGGAGAGTCTACCTCGTATCCTATGTCCCCTGCCTTGGTGTTGGGGTGGGTCATGATGAACATGAGACCGTCTCGGGGGGTGGGGTCCCACTTGAATGCCCCTGCCAGGTCGTTGAACCTGTAGAAGGAGTTTTCCCGCCAGCCACGGGTCTGCTCATAGGAGCCTCCGAGGTTGAATGCCAGGTTGACCGAGGGTATCCCGCCGAATGCCGCAAAACTCGTGGCACGGTGCTGGAAGTTCCCCATGGAACCGCTGAGCTCTCCGTTGATGCTTGGTCTCTCGAAGAAGGAAGTATAGTCGTTGAAGGTATTGAAGGAGTTGGAGTTGGCAGGCATGAGGAGTTGGCCCTGAAGTAGTTCGCTAGAACCAGCCCCACCTCTTCCCTCCATAGCAAGGAGGGCACCGGAGAGGAATATATGGCCAGCGAAATTGGTGTAGTCCTGTTTGACCGAGGCCATGGCCTTGTTCTTGGCCCATGACAAGAGGCCTAGCTGGGAATAAAGGATGGAAAGGTCCACGCTCTTGGTGGCCAGGTCGCGATCCAGAAGAAAGCGGGACCTGTACACTGCCCTGTTGTCGTTTAGGGCTACAGCCTTGTTCATTGCCTCTATGGCTTGGGTGGGGCGGTTGAGGTCTCGCAGGATTATAGCACGATAAAGGTGGGGTGTTGGGTCCAATGGATCCAGCTCTTGGGCTACATCAAGAAGGTCTAAGGCCTCATGGAACCGTTTCAATTGATACAACATCTTGGCCCAGTAACTCAGAAACAGAGACCTGCGAGGCTCCAGCAGGACCGCTGTGGTGATCTCCTCCATGGCCCCTGCCACGTCCCCTCGTCTCATCCTGGCCAGGCCCAGTCCGAGGTGAGGCTCGCCCAAGCCTGGAGCCAACCTCATGGCCAACCTGAATGCCTCCTCTGCCTCATCCACCTGCCTGCGGGCTAGCAAAATGAAGCCAGCAACGGTGTGAACCTCGCCGTCATGAGGGGCGAGTTTTCTGGCCAGCTGGATTGTACTCCACGCTCCGCTCATATCATCGGATCCAAAAAGCAACCTTGCCAGGTTCGTGAGAGCCAGCACGTTTTCCGGCTCCAACTCCAGGCACATGCGCACTGCCTTTGTTGCACTTTCCACGTCGAAGAAGGACTGGTAAACATAGGACATGAGAATCCACACGGTGGAGGATGTAGGATCAGCTTCTACACCCTTTTTGCTGGCATCCAATGCTTCGGTTTTCTGGCCCAAAGCAAGCTGGGCCAAAGCCAGGAGGCTCCAGGCCAAGGCGTTCTCAGGCCTTCTAGCTGTCACTTCCAGGAATAGCCTTTTGGCATCCAGTACCTCTCCGCCCAGAAGGAGTCCAAGCCCACTTACGAGTGTTTCTCGATCTGGATGGGCGGGCGGGATGTCTTTTTCGGAGATTATGGAAGGTACAAAAAGGGTCCACTGAACAGCGTCATGTGGCGAGATCATGAGCCTCTTCTGGGGGGCAACCCCTGGACGCGCCACCGCCTGTTCTCGAGCCCCGACTTCAACAATTCCCATTTCATTCCAGGCCTTGACCAAACCTTCCAGAACACTTAAGACCACTGTGCCATCCTCGGCCACCTTGAGGTCCAACTCCGTTCCTCTAATTCCTACTGTCAGCGCAGGAGACCTGATCTCCACCATTGCTTCCTTGTTCTTGTTGCGAATCCAGATCTGACCTGCCAGCATTTGGTACAGGGACCGAGCTCCGAAATAGGCTGCGGGAACTATCTTTCTAAGCTTTATCCAGGCGCTGGAGGCTGAAACCTGCTCCATCACAAGACGGCTTCGCACATTGAGTTGTATCAGCGTCTCATCGGCCATGAGGATGGAGGCCCTACCATGTACCCCAGTCAGCACCACGTCCCGTGGGTATAGAGCCGTGTCCGCCTTGGCCTTCTCTTGGAGGTTCTCCCTTGCCCTTATCACCTCCACCTCGCCCTTCGTGTGTATGATCCGCCCAACCGGTTGATCTGAGGGGCCCGACTCAGCCAAAAGCATGCATGGCCCAGAGATCAGGAAGAGGAGGCATAAAAGGGCTATGCCAAAGCCCTGAAAATGGGCCTCCTAAAATCCGTGGATTCCTCTTGCTGGCATGGGAACCTACCTCATATCTAAAGGAACCTTGAATGGGGAGACCACCTTTCCCCGGCCCAAGAAGGCACCTGCGCATGGCCTCTGAGAGCTGAAGATGGAGTAGTTGGTCCCAATAAACTGGATTGCCCCCAGGATGACCCTCCCTCTTTCATCCCTGCGCATAGTCATCCTAACGTAGCCATTGAGATATAGACCACCTTCTGAAATATCGCTTTCCAAGACGGCCACAAAATCTAAGTTCGTGCCTAGCACAGGCATGATGGTGAGCATTAGTGGAACCCATGATCCGTGGGCGAAAAAAAAGATTTGAGCTTCCAACCGCGGTAACTCATCCTGGAGTTCCACAAGCTCCTTTACCTGGAGGTAACCCTTGCTCTTGTCCTTGACTCTTTCCAAGAAACCCGGCCCGTGGCAGAAGCCCACCGAATGCGTGGAAACCTTTAGCCACTGACCTACCCATATGGCCAAACTATTGCTGGCATCATCTCCCCAGAGTCTTGTGGGACAAATAATCAAGCCCGTGGCCAGTATGAGGGCAGCAAGCACCTTTGTGCTTCCCATGTGGCACCCCCCTTTTATCCATGTCCCTGGTACAAGCCCCGCATGCCAATGACCTTCTTTGCGAAATGCAATGACATAGCCCCTCCCCAGGCTAAAACTGAAAAAATAACTGAGGGCAAGACTTGACTTGACGCCAAATGCCACGTGCTGAAAGGGGCCCTTTGTCCTGTTGGAGCTTGCCGGATTGTAGGTGTCATGCTTTACAATTGTCAACAAAGATAAATCAAATCCATTGCAATTCCATAGCCCTTCAAGAGGTGAAAAAAGCACTTGTTAGGGAGGGGCTCAGTTGTACCCGAGTATCAGACTCTTAGTGCTGGAATATCTTGAGCTCAGCCCTGCATCATCCATTGGTGGTGCGCTGTACCTTGTGCCAAAAAAGATGGGATTTTTTGCCAGGCAAAAGCAGCTTGACATATTTTGGAGTGCAAATGAGCTTTGATCAGGGCAGCCAGGGACAAAGGCTTTGGGGGCTGTGGACCCCAAACTCTCAGTTTTACAGAGCCGGTGAGAGGAGTTGAACCTCCGACCCGCTGATTACGAATCAGCTGCTCTGCCTCTGAGCTACACCGGCCAAATCTGCCCTATTTTGCTGTCAATGCATCTCTTGTGTCAAGGCGCGGGTTCCATGCTCTGATCCACCCTCGCGCCCCAAGGGACAATATCCTGTCCGCCGCTGTGATGTAGGGGTCTTGCTCATGCCCGTACTTGCTCGTATATGGAAAAGGCATTTCGGATCAGGGCTTCCAGCAGCCTGTAGGTGTTGAAGAAATCCTCCAAACGCATGAGGCTGGTGGGAGAGTGGCTGTATCTGCATGGCACCGCCACCACTGCTGTGAGAACTCCCCTTCCGCTTGAGTGGATCGCACCTGCGTCCGTAGATCCCACAAGGGGGGTCTTGATCTGATAGGGGATGTCCAATTCTTCTGCAATAGCGAGTATCAAATCCACCAACTTTTCCGGCACTATTAGGCTCTTGTCCATGGCCGTCACCACAGGCCCCCCTCCCAAAACAGAGACCATTTGCCCTGCCTTTATCCCTGGAGTGTCTGTGGCCATGGTGCCTTCCACAGCCAAAGCCATATGAGGGCTCCACCTCTGGGCAGCCACCCTGGCCCCTCTTGATCCCACCTCCTCGCTGGAGGAGAAGGTCACCACGATACGCCACGGCAATATGTCCTTGGCAAGGCTCTCCAGGATCAAAAGCAAAAGGGCACATCCCACCCTGTCGTCCAAGGCCTTGGCCATGATTGTTCCCTGGCCCAGAAGTCTCAAGGTCTGAGGGATCAAGGCAGCACAGCCCAACCTGATCCCCATCTTGTTTAGCTCCTGGAGGCTGGTGGCCCCCACGTCCACGAAAAGGTCCCCCCAGCCCAGCACCCTGTTCCTCTCCTCTGTCTCCAGCACATGAGGTGGGACCGAGCCTATGAGACCATAGTAGTAGCGGCCTTTTGTTGACTTTACCAAAATGGTCTGTCCCGGTAGGAGGCGCACATCCCATCCCCCCAGGGGGGCCAGCCTGAGGAAGCCGTCTTTTTCCAGTCCCTTGACCACGAATCCCACCTCGTCCATGTGAGCGGTCAGCATTAGGGTGAATTCTTCCCCAGGATTCAAGACTGCATAGAGGTTTCCCAGGGCATCTGTATGCACCTCGTGGGCAAGGGGTAATACCCTGGCTTGAATGATATGGCGCACCTCGGCCTCGAATCCGGAGACTCCAAAGGCCTCGGTGAGTTCCTTGAGAAGATCCAAGACATGGTTCTCATCTATCTTTTGGTTCATGATTTGTTCCCTCCCCCTACGGCATTGGGTTATTCAGAATATTCAGCGCTGGAATTCCCTGGAAGAGATCTCTAGGTTTGCTTTTCTGATCACATGCCAGGCTTCTTCCTGGTTCATGTCAGGTGGGGCTTCCACAGGTGCGAAACCCTTTGGGGCTACCAGGGAGGTCAGGCGGTTCAACCAGAAGCCTCTGTGTTCCCTCAAGGCCTGTCTGAAGAGCTCCGGGTAGTCTTGCTTTCTCATCATTCCCATGAGAAGGCCCCTTACGTGTAATGCATGAATGCCATGACCCCTAAGCTCCTCCATGTCAATGCCCACATCCCTCTGGAATGTGAAGACCAGCACAGGCCGGCCTGGTTCCCCCAAGCCTCTGAGAAGCCCGCGATAGAACCACCTGTGAAGTATGCCCGCCATGTAACAGCCCAAGACCCAGTCCGGCCTTATGGCGTGCACAGCCTTTCTTAGGCTGCGGCCCATCTGCTCTGCCCTATGCTCCAGAAAGCTGTAATAAGACTCCAGGAGTGCCTGATCCCTCAGCCATGGGAATCGCTTTGGAGCCTCCAAGCTCCAAGCCACGGACTCCTTGGGCTCGCCCAGGTGCTGCAGAAAGGCTTCAAAGGGGGCTTTCCCAAAATCCACACCACTTCCAAAAAAAAGAGGATTTCTGCGATACATCTCAAGATCCAGGACCAGACCAGCTGCAGCCGGGTGATTCCTGGACCAGTATGCGGCCACCCTTGCTGAAGAGACCACCTCTTTTTCCCAGAATTCTCTGTCCCATGGGGATGGCGCACTCCAGTCTTTCCCCTCGACCCCCACTGCATGGGATGGCAAGGTTCTGGTGTGAGGCCCTCCTGGATAGTTCAGACCCAGGAGCCACCTCACATCTGAATGGGCCAGCAAAGATGCCATGTTCTCCCAGGCCTGGAAAAGCAAAGCTCTTTCCTTTTCCGATCCCCAGGCCCCCAAGAGCATCTGGGGGTGGGCCACTCCCCAGAAGCTGTTTAGACCCGATACCATCATTCTGTAGGCCAGGCTTCCCAGCTCCTGGGCATCCTTGTCCATGTGAGCCCAGCCACAGCGAACACCTTCCCTAGAAATCCATCTGTGGGATGGCTTCAAAGGAGTTGGCTGAGGCCCCTGGGCTGGGCTCCAGAGATGAATCTCCTTTGTGCTGACAGGAGGAGCTTCAGCAAAAGGCTCTTCCAGGACAGCAAAGTCTGCTTTGGGGGGAGGTGGCAGAGAATGGTCCGTGGAAGTGGCATGAGGAAAATCAGCATCTTTTAACCTGCCCAGCAGATTTCTCAAAAAAGCTCTTAGGCGTGATTCCTCCACCGGCATGGGCAGCATGGGAGAAGCCGGTTCTTTGGAATTGGCACCCCCATGGGTGAGCACATGACGGGCCATTACCAGGACCTTTCCTTTTCCGCATCCCGCAGCGGCCGCCAGGGTGAAGGGACCTTTTTTTCCGGCCTCTTCCCTCAAAAAAGCCGAGTCATAAGAGCGAACCAAAGACAAGACCCCAAGCCCAATTCTCAGAGAGGGGGTTCTGTCAAAGATCATGGGGCCTTGGATGCCTGGGCTCCCAAGCCCGTCCTGCTCAGGCAGCACCAGGGGGGATTTCCAAAGGGGAGCATTGAAGAAATTCTCTTCATCCATCACCCAATCGTCTTGGATCTGGATAGAAACCCCCAGCCTATGGAGCAAGAGATTGAAGAGATACCTGTCGTGGTCTGCCACCTGATTCACTTTGCTGCCAGAGGATGGGCCCAGGATCAGGATCCCACCTCCGGTCACAAAATCCACCAGTGGTTGAAGCTCTGCCAGGCTCATGCCTGTGCCTGGTGCTCCGGGGGAAGGGCCGCAAAGCAGCACCACCAGGCAGGAGTCTCTGAGATCCTGGCGAGTCAGGCGTGGGTAAAAGGGCCTGTACACAGGCAGGAAGCCTGCCAGGCTAAGATTGTCCATTAGTCCGGCCAATACGCAAGGAGGATTCATCTCCAGGTCCACTATGAGGGCTCGCTCCCATGGCGAAGCAGTAAGGGGCCAAAAGCACAGAGAGATGGCCAGAAAAAAGAAGGCAAGAAAATGGAGCTTCATGGGCCAGCTCACCTAAAAACCAGATCTCCCATACACAAAAGGCTAAAATTTCCGATCAAGTCCATATTTGGGATCATCAGCCAAGGCTGCTCTTGGGAAGATGGGCCCAAGACCCCATGCTACAGTCAGCCATCTCAAGGGTCAAACCCCCCGGCTTCCTGATTCCTGGATCCGTTTGACCCAAGAACTCATGCCCCGCCTCATACACGTACAAAGGGGTCAACCCAGATCATTTTCCAGGACAGGTGAGCCTGGGTGCCATACACCCAATCCCCAGGCTGGGTTTAGCTGTTTTCAGGCCCCAAGAAGCCACACCCCCATGGGAAAGCCAGAGTGGGTTTGAGCACAAATCAGTTCATCTCTGGATATCTTGAAGAGTACAGGCCAAGAGAGCTTGGGAGGTGAGGCCAGAGGCCGTCATGGCCTTATCTCATGAAATGAAATTTTGCTTTTGATTCTTTATTTAGCTTTTCTTGGGAGGTCCTGTGCGCTCAAGTACCGCCAGATAAAGGTCAGAGCGGTCTTCATATAAGGTCAAAAGCAAAGGCAGGTCTTTTACCATGCGCCTTAGTTGCGGGAATATGGGAAGGGGATCCAGGGGAAAAGGCACCACATCCCTTATGCGCTCCACGAAGAGCCTTCCCTCTGGATGGCTGATGACCAGTCGTCCGGATGAATTGAGCATCCTTGCGCAGTTGGCCAGAGCCCTGGGCTTATCCACCAAATTGGAGAAGACCGCGTTCATGAAGATCACGTTGAACCACCCGTCTGGGAGTTTCATTTCCGCTATGTCCGAGAGATGGGTTTGCACATCCGGATACTTCTCTGCCAGACGGGCCAGCATCCTGGCCGAGATTTCACAGGCCACTATGGTGCCTGGTTTATATTCACGTATAAGCGGGATAAGAACCCCAACCCCGGCTCCCACATCCAGCACACGATCTCCAGGTTGTATGGAAGCGGCCTCCACTATTACTTCAAGATTTCTAAGGATGTGGGGAGGCTGGTCCTGATCGAACAACTCCACCACCCCGTCGAAATAATGTGCCTGTTTCTGGTTTGTAAGGAGTTGTTCTCCAGGCTCCATGGATTCACACATAAAATCTCCTTTTAATCGAGAAAAACAAGAGGTTCTTGGCAAATGTGCTTCACAGATCCCTGGCCTAGTGACTGGGAAGAAATCCCATGGGCGCGAAACCCTTCAAAACATCCTGCAGATGCTCCTTCCAGCACCTATTCCAGTGACGACCTTGCCCACACAAGAGATGCTGATCAGATGACTCTGGTCAGGCCTGAAAGCTTTAGAATTCAATCCCGTGAATCTTCCTTCCAGGCTCATGGCAGAGGTTAGATGACCTTGTTTAGGGAATACTCTATGATTCCCTGAGCTCCGGCCTCCTGCAGCTTGGGGATGATCTCCCGCACCACTTCCTGATCCACTATGGTCTCGATGGCAAACCAGTCCTGCCCGTAAAGCTTTGAGATGGTGGGGGCCTTGAGGCTTGGGAGCACGGCCACCACATTGGAGATATCCTCCTCGGAAACATTCATCTTGAGGCCCACCTTCTTGTATGCGGCCATGGCCCCTTTGAGCAGAACCCGGATCTGCTCTATCTTTCTGTGCTTCCAAGGGTCCTCCCATGCCAGGGGGTTGGCTATTAACTGGGGGGCCGTGGTCATGAGTTCCTCTACGATCCTGAGCCCATTGGCCCTCAGGGTAGTGCCTGTCTCGGTCACCTCCACCACAGCATCTGCCAGTCCCTCCAGCACCTTGGCTTCTGTGGCGCCCCAGCTAAACTCCACATCCACCCTTATGCCCCTGTGCTGGAAAAGCCTTCGAGTGAAATTCACCAGCTCGGTGGCCACACGCTTTCCTTCCAGGTCCTGAAGAGTTCGCACAGGGGAGTCCTCGGGCACTGCCAGCACCCAGCGAGCCGGTCTTCTACTTACCTTGGAATATATGAGCTCCTCCAGGATCACCACCTTGGAATCGTTCTCCAGGATCCAGTCCCTGCCCGTAAGCCCCAGATCCAGGACCCCGCTTTCCACGTACCTGGAGATCTCCTGTGCCCTTATGAGGTAACAGGATATTTCCTCATCATCTATGCCCGGAAAATAGCTTCGATCCGGCAGTCTTATGTTCCAACCCGCCCTCTTGAATATCTCTATGGTTGCCTCCTGAAGGCTACCTTTGGGTATACCCAATTTGAGCTTTTCCATGAAGACCCTCCAGCCCCTCACAAAAAAGCCACCTTAAAGGGTGGCACCGGGCTAATGACCCAACCGGCTTTAATTCCTTAACTTTTTTACAACTCCATCAAGGTCCGTGTCAAGCCTCATGAGCCCAGCACATGCCCAGTGGATGAAATGGAGTGATTTTGTTTGGGCGCATTGCCTGGACCAAAAGACAGGCTGGGTTCATAATCGCAAAAGCAAAAGCTCTGAGTTGCGATCTTGGGCTCCCCCCCGAAGGGCCAAGCTCCGCAGTGGATCAGACTTCGGCCAGGAGGTGATCAGTGCCCACTGCTTCCATCAGGGGTGTGTCCATGTACTACAAGGAGGCCGGGCAGGGTTCTGCTCTCATACTGGTGCCAGGCCTTGGAGGTGACTCCAGGGCCTTCAACCCCATATTTCCGTTCATGAGAAAAAAGGGGTTTCGCCTGGTGGCATTTGATCCCAGGGGGTTGGGAAGGTCAGAAAGCAGCCTTGAGGGGGTCTCCATGGAGCAGCTGGTCCTGGATGTACTGGGACTGGTGGATCGTCTTGACATAAGAGAAGCCTTTTTCTTGGGAGCATCCCTGGGTGCCCTGGTGGTTAAGAACCTAGCTGTGGCTTGTCCCCGGCTGGTCAAAGGCCTCATTCTTTGCACTCCTCCGCCCGTGAGCGGTCCCCTTGCCATGCAGTGGAGCAAGAGGCTCAAAGAGCTCATAACTGAGTCTCCCATCAACGAGCTCATGGCCAGGCTTCTGGAAGCCATGGTATCTCCGCAATATTGGACAAAGAACAGAGTGGTATTACAGGAGTTGGCCTCACAATACGGCATGGATGAAAGAACCCGCAGGGCCATGATGCGACAGCTGGAAGTCTGGACAGAGCAGGAAAATGAATGGTTCTTGCCAGAGGTTCCTTGCCTTATACTTGGGGGTGAGCAAGACAGGCTGGTGGGCAAAGAGGAACTCAAGAGAATTTCCCAGCTCATACCTGGTAGCAGGCTGGTGATTTTGGAGGGAGTGGGACATCACTTGATCCTGGAGGCTCCTTGGCGAGTGGCCCAGGAAGTTTTCCGCTTTGCCCAGCAAGCCATGGGAAAGATGGAGGCTTGATCAAGACCGGTGGCTCCCATAGAATGCGGTAAATAGGGTGGGCAATAAAGCTCTAGGAGGAAACCATGAAAGGGACCTTCAGGAAGACCATAGTCTTAATAGTTGTTCTGGTCACAACCATGGCTCTTGTTCCCCAGGTGTGGGCATACAGGGATTGGGATTCCACTCCCATGGAAGTGGATGCCTGGGTTCTGCGTCCCTTTGGCATAGCTGCCACGGTGTTGGGTGCAGCAGGCTTCCTGGTGGCACTTCCCTTTGCCGCCTTGACAGGCACTACGGAAGATGCGGCCCAAGCCCTTGTGGTGGCTCCATACAAGTTTACCTTTGAAAGGCCCATGGGCTATCCCACGACCCGTTATGAGGATGGTAGCTGGTAGGAAGTTGGTGCTGGCCACAACATTGCAGCGTGGGAAGAACCCTTGGGGGAGCCGGAAATAGAGCTGGCTTGGACATGACTCCAGCATCAGGCCCGCCAGCCCATGAAAGATCCAGATAAAAGGGCAAGGGGACTGGAACTGTTGCTGCAGTTGAGCCTCGAGATCTGCTCTCAAAGGGATCTGGAGGCAATTCTGCAGCGCATTTGGGAAGAACTCAGCCTTGTCCTGGATGCCGAGCGGAGTTCTATTTTTCTCTTGGATGAGCAAACCCAGGAGCTGCGTTCGGTGGTGGCTCTGGAAAGCGAGGAGATACGTTTTGACAGGAAAAAGGGAATTGCAGGAAGGGTACTGGCCACAGGCCTTCCCATGTTGATCCCTGACGCGTACGCTGACCCGCGTTTCAACCCAGAGATAGACCGCATAACAGGTTTTAGAACCAAGTCCATTCTGGCCGTGCCATTGAGAGGCCCCAGCGGATCCTTGTTGGGAGTGGCGCAGGTACTAAACCGTAAAGACGGTAAAGCCTTTGACGAGGAGGACCTGGGTTTGCTGCAAGCCCTGGCCGATACTGCGTCCGTGGCCATTGAGAACGTTCAGCTTTACCAGGAGCAGCTGAAGGCCACCGAGGCAGTAATAGCTGCTCTTGTCAAAGGTTTGGAAATGAGGACTGAAAACAAAGGTGGCCATGCCTTCATTGTAAGGGCGTACAGCACAGTGATGGCAGAGGCCATGGGCCTGGATGCCAACAGGGTGAAAATTTTAGGTTGGGCAGCCTGCCTCCATGATCTTGGAAAACTGGCTGTGCCCGACAGGGTGTTGCGCAAGGGGGCTGTCCTTACAAAAGAGGAAAGACTCGCGTATGAGAAACATGCTTTTTGGACCAGGAGGCTCCTGGAACTGATGGAGTTTTCCGGGGACATGGCCGCAGTGGTGGATATAGCTCCTTTCCATCACAAGGATTTTGACGGAGGGGGGTTTCCTCAAGGCCCTCCCCAGGGCACTGAGGTGCCTGTTGAGGCCAGAATAATAGCTGTGGCTGATTCCCTTTGGTGTAAAATGAATCCTCGCTTCGGTGAGAAGCCCATGGGTTTGCAAGAGGCCTTGGCTTGGTTGGCTAGGGAGGCAGGCACAAGGTTCGATCCAGATGTGGTAGGAATTCTTCCAGCCATCCAACAGCAGTTACGCCTCTGTGAAAAAAAACTGGAACGAGAGCACAAAAGGTGACTGAGAAAAAAAGCGCTTGGGCCCAACCAGGTGTCTCTTACAAAAGGTTGTCCAGGCTGGAAGTACTGCGTCAAGTCAGCAAGACCCTGGTGTCAGAGAGAAATCTGGACAAGCTGCTGAGCCTGATTGCTGAGCAGACAAGCAAGGTGCTTTCAGCTCAAAGAACCACTCTCTATCTTGTGACTGAAGAGAAAGAGCAAAAAAACAAAGAAAAACGTCTTTTTTTGGTCAGCAGGGTTTCCCAAGGGACAGAAGAGATTCGTGTTCCCTTGGGCAAAGGAAGCATTGCTGGGGAGGTGGCGGCCTCGGGCTGTCTGATCAACCTGAAGGATGCATATCAAGATCCCAGATTCGATTCTTCATGGGATCGCATTACAGGCTTCAGAACAAGGTCCATGTTGAGTGCACCCATGAGGACACCGAGGGGTGAGGTGGTGGGTGTAGTACAGGCCTTGAACAAGAAAGGCTCCGAGGGGTTCGATGCAGATGACGAGGAGATGCTGACAGCCCTGTGTTCTCAGGCAGCCATGGCCATAGAAAACAGCCGTTACCTGGAGGCTCAAAGCAAGGCCTTCCTGAGTCTTATCCGAGGCCAGGCCGTGGCCATTGACGCCAGAGACCACATGACCGCAGGGCACACCTGGAGGGTGGCGGCTTATGCTGCGCAGGTGGGCCGTGCCATGGGATGGGAAGAGCAACAGATCCGCATCCTGGAATACGCTGGGCTCCTGCATGATCAGGGCAAGCTGGGCATTCCCGATGAGGTGCTCTTAAAACCCGGCAGCCTTACAGAGCGTGAGTTCAAGCTAATGAAGAGCCACGCTGCCAAGACCAGGGAAATATTAGGGGATATACGTCACCTCTTTCCCAGGAGCCTAAGAGATGTGCCCGAGATAGCCTCAGCCCATCATGAGAAATTGGATGGATCAGGATATCCGGAGGGTTTGCTAGGGGATCAAATATCTCCGGGGTCCAAGATCCTGGCCGTGGTGGACATATTCGATGCCCTGACAGCCCCGAGGCCTTACAGGGAACCGGAGTCTCCACAGGGAGCCTTGGATTTCCTCAGGCAAGAGGCCATGAGAGGAAAGCTTGACGGGCAGGTGGTGGAGGCTTTGGCAGGGGTCATGGATGAGATCTTGAGCCTCAAGGAAGGCATAGATGAATGGGTGCAGCAAAGGGATGTGAGTTGGTGGGGCAGGAATCGGCTCCGGGAAAGTGAGACAGAGGTATGATGGCGCTTCGTATGGGAAGGATTGGGGGCTTAGTTGGGGGGCTCTTGCTCTTGGTGGCAGCAGCAGTGCTCCTCTATGGAAAGCTTGAAGGGGAAGTGCCCGAGCTATGGTTGTCTCCGGATCCTGTGGCCATAGGCAAGCTAACGAAATTCAAACTCTCAGCAGAGGATCGTAGATCTGGCCTGAAAGAGCTCAAGGTGAGTCTGGAGCAAGGCGCAAGGGTTGTAAAGGTGCTGGAGGAGTCATTTCCTTCAGGTACTCATCAGGTGGAAAGAGTCCTTGAGATTTCGGCTGATGCTCTACAGTTTCAAGAGGGGACAGCCCTTTTTCGGGCAGAGGTTAAAGACCGCTCTTGGAGGGGAGGCAACCCCAGGGTTCTAACAGCCAATGTGAGGGTGGACACAAGGCCTCCAAGCCTCTCGATTCTCAGCCCCTTCCACTACTTGAATCAGGGCGGGTCAGGTGTGGTGGCTTTCCGGGCTTCAGAGCCTTTGGCCAGCGGTGGGGTAAGGGTGGGCGAAAGGTGGTTTAGGGCTTATCCAATGGGCTCAGACAATGGTTGGTTTGCCCTTTTCGCGGTGTCCCATGATGCTTCCCCTCAGGTTCCCATTCACCTGGAAGCCGAGGATCTGGCCGGCAACAGGACCACGGCACAGTTCAAGTATCAGATAAGACCCAAGAAGTTTAGGCAGGACTCCATCCGTTTGAGCGAGGAGTTCTTGCAAAGAATTCTTCCGTATTTTCTTGAGAGGGACCAGGCCCTGAAAGGCCAGCCCCAGGAGATGTTTCTCCAGATCAACAGGGAACTCAGGAAACAAAACGAGCTGAGCATTCAAGAAATCTGCAGTAAGACCCATCCCGAACCCCTTTGGTCAGGATCTTTTCTGCGCATGGCCAATGCAAAACCCATGGCTGGCTTCGCAGACAGACGCACCTACATCTGGAAAGACAAGGCCATAGACGAGCAAGTGCACCTTGGGGTGGATCTGGCTTCTCTGGTCACAAGTCCTGTGGAGGCAGCCAACAAGGGCCGGGTGGTTTTTGCAGGAGAGCTGGGCATATATGGCAACACAGTGGTTTTGGACCATGGATGCGGGCTCTTCAGCATGTACTCCCATCTCAGCCAGATCTCTGCTGCCATGGGCCAGGTTGTGGGAAAAGGGGAGAGGTTGGGCTTGTCAGGAAGTACTGGCCTGGCCGGGGGGGATCACCTGCACTTCAGCATCCTTGTGGGTGGGGTCTATGTGAACCCCATAGAGTGGTGGGATCCCCACTGGCTCAAGGATAACATAGAAGACAAACTGGCTCTCTTGCTCAAACCCACGGGATCTTGAAGGCTTGTCAGACCACACGGCCCTCTTCCAGGGTGATCTCCTTTAGTCCGGGCAGCCTTGCCAGCTCCTGTGTGAGTTCCTGCCACTCCAGGCCTTCCTTGGAGATCATATTCAGTCTGTAAACCAAGGTGTTTTTTTCCAGGGACCTGTGGAAGTTCACAAAGGTGATCCTTGTAAAAGGATACTTCTGCACCACGGCCTCCACTTCATTCAGGCGAGGTTTTGAGTCTTGGAAACTAAGTACAATGGTTGAATAAACGTCTCTGTTGAACCACTGCCTGGCTCTCCTAAGACTGAAAAGTACGAATACCCCCAGAAGCGTGGCCAGGATGGCCGGGATCACGTATCCACTTCCCACTGCCAGTCCTATTGCTGTCATGAGCCAGAGTCCGGCAGCAGTGGTGAGACCCCTGACTGTGCTGCGGCCCATGATGATGGCCCCTGCGCCCAAGAAACCCATTCCTGCCAGCGCATAGGAGGCTATTCTGCCTGGGTCCACCCTAACAGCGCTTTCCATCCTGAAATCCCTATAGAGACTCTCCAGGTGTATGGAGACCATCATAATGAGACAGGAGCCCACAGAGACCAGTATGAAGGTTCTGAATCCGGCAGCCTCACCATGGGCTTCCCTTTCGTAGCCCACCATGGCTCCCAAAAGAGCTGCCACAAAGAGCTTCACAGAGGCCTCTAGAAGTTCTGAGGTGTCAAAAAGAGCCGCCCAGTCCAAGAAATCCTCCCTCAGAGCCGAAAATGGCAACCGTGGCTCCCAAAACAGTAGCCCTGGAGCCCAAGACAAGATAACTTTACAGGAAGAAGAACAAAAAGATCAACCACATGAATCGTATAACTTGACAAGCACACCCGTTAAAGGATAAACAGATATCCCGACATCCACAAGAAAAAAGCCTGGAAGTGTCATGAGTGGGCAACCTACAAGAGTGCCCGAAACCCCCCGGGAGTTTCGGCAGCTGGTCAGAGAAGGCAAGTGGGCCGGGCCAACGGCTGGATGCTGCCCGGGTCACACCCAGGTCAATCTGGTGATTTTGCCTGCCAGGTACGCCTTTCACTTCCTTGTGTTCTGCCAGAGGAATCCCAAGCCCTGCCCGGTCTTGGAGGTCCTGGAGGAGGGGGTTTGGGAACCCATGTACAGCGCCCCAGGGGCGGATGTGAGAAGGGATGTTCCCAGGTACAGGATCTTTGGTGGAGACCGGGTGGAAGAGCGAAATGACATAATGGAGGTTTGGAGGGAAGATCTGGTCAGCTTCCTGCTGGGTTGCAGTTTCACCTTTGAATGGGCCTTGATGGAGGCAGGTGTACCTGTTCGGCACGTGGAGGAGGGGAAAAACGTGCCCATGTTTAAGACCAAGCTGCCTTGTCTGCCCGCAGGCCCTTTTAGGGGGGAAATGGTAGTTACCATGAGGCCCATTCCAGGTCCCCTGGTGAGCAAGGCTGTTCAGATTACTTCCCGTTTTCCCGGGGTGCACGGGGCTCCGGTGCACGTGGGGGATCCAGGGGCGCTGGGAATCCTGGATCTTCAGAAACCTGATTTTGGGGATCCTGTCAGCGTGAAACCAGGGGAGGTCCCGGTTTTCTGGGCCTGCGGAGTAACCCCCCAGGTGGCACTCCTGAACGCCAGGCCAGAGCTGGCCATCACCCATGCCCCAGGGCACATGTTGGTGACAGATCTGAGGGAAAAAGACCTGGCGATTTTCTAGTGGGAGCCTTGAGAAAGCATCCCTGGCCCTGTTTTGATCTGGCGGCTGTTTTGAGGCCAGGGAAACTGAGGAGTTTTAGGCCCCCTTGGAACAAAAGACAGGTGGGGGATCAAATCTTTTCACCTATTGTTCAGTTACCAGTTTTTGGGGATCCAACTCGGCCCAGGAAGCCGAGAGAAGGTGGTTTGGGTGGTTTGTGTTTTGGCAGCCAAAGGCCAGGTACAGTGAAAGGAAAGGAGGTCGCAGATGAAAAGGGTATGGATTTCGGGGTGGGTTGTTCTGTTGGCTTTGGGCCTGGCATGCAGCGGGGTGCTTGCCCCCTCCCAGGTCTCAGCCCAGCAGGAGGTTACCATAGGGGTCATCTATCCTCTCACAGGAGGAGCGGCTTCAGCTGGAAGAGAGCTGCAGTACGGGGCTGAGCTGGCTGCTGAGATAGCCAACAATGTCATGGCAGAGTTGGCCATGGACATGGCAAAGAACGCTGGGATAAAGAGTCTCAATGGGGCCAAGATAAAGCTTGTATTCAAGGACCATGAAGGCAACCCGACCCTGGGAGCCGACCTGGCCAAGAAACTGATTTTGGATGACAAGGTGGTGGGCATTCTGGGCTGTTACCACAGCTCTGTTACCAAGGCTGTCAGTGCCGTATGCGAGCAATACAAGGTGCCCATGATAAATGATTCTTCCACCTCCCCGATTCTTACCCAGCAGGGTTACAAATGGTTCTGGCGCACCACTCCCCATGATGGCACCTTCACCAAGGATCTCTTCGAATTCCTCAAAGGCTTGAGTGAGGGGAAAGCCAAAGGAGTCAAAGCAGTCCCCAAGCAGGAACTCATGAATTTGGCGGCCGCATGTGAGAAGACCGAGTGGGGATCTGCTGCATCCGGGCTAATAGAGAAGTACGCCAAGGAGTATGGATATGATCTGAAACGCAATCTACTCTATGCTGCCAAATCTGCGGATCTTTCAAGCGAGGTGAGATCTTTACTGGCAGTCAAGCCCGACGGGATGCTCTTTGCTTCTTATACATCAGATGCCATACTCATGCTCAAGACACTCAAGGCAGAGAAGGCCAAGCCCAAATTGATCTGGGGACAGGACGCAGGCTTCGAAACCCCTGAGTTCAGAACCACGCTTGGAGAGGACATAGTAGGAGTTCTGACCAGGACCGTATTCTCCCCCAAGCTGGGTCAGGTCAAGAAGATCTCGGGCCAGGTAAACGAGCTTTACAAGAAAAAGACCGGGTACGACCTGAGCGATGCCTCGGCCAGGGGGTTCACGGGGGTTCAGACCTGGGTTCACGTGTTGGAGAAGGCTGGCTCTACCAAACCTGAGGCCATCCAGGCTGCAGCCAACGAGATCCACATTCCAGGGGAGCAACTGGTGGTGCCTTGGAAGGGCATAAAATTCTCCACATCTGGTGAGGAGATAGGCCAGAATCTCTTGGGATCGGGTATCATCGGCCAATATCAGAAAAACCAGGCCGGAGAGGTAGTCTTGGAAATCGTCTATCCCTTTGAGCTGGCTACAGCCAACCTCATTTACCCTTTCAAGGGTTTTTGATGAGATTTCAGGGGGGCAATGCAAAGACCCATTTTGCCCCCCTCTTTTTTTGATCCTGGCCGAACCAAGGGCAATGAACAGGGGAGGCCTTGCGGCAAGTAAAGGGGACAGGAATTTCCCTGACCCCAAAACACATGGATACCCCAATGAGTTGACCCGAGTCATCTGCTCCAGGTGGGTGATGCGGGTTGGGGTTTGACCGGAGGAATCCAGTTGGCGCTCGATGTGCTTGTGGCATCCCTGGTGGCGGGGCTTCTCATAGGTATGGTCCTGGCTTTGGTGGCTCTGGGATTGACCATAATCTTCGGGGTCATGGACATAGTGAACTTTGCCCATGGGGAGTTTCTCATGGTGGGGATGTACACCGGCCTTTTGGTGGCCCAAGGGGCAAGGATGGAGCCTCTTCTCACTTTGCCTTTGGCTGCCATGGTGGGCTTTGTGCTGGGCTGGTTGTGTTATTTTCTCTTTGTGAAGTTTCTCTTGAGGGGGCCCATGGTGGCCCAACTCCTGGGGACCTTTGGCCTCATGCTATTTCTTAGAAATCTGGCCTTGCTCTTTTTCGGTTCCGAGGACAGGGCAATCCATCACGGGCTTCTTGTGGGAAAGAGCATATCTCTGGGCATGGGGGTGAGTGTCCCGGCCACCAAACTGGCTGCTGCTTTTCTGGCAGTCTCGGCTTTTGCGGCCGTGTGGCTCCTTATAAACAGGACAAAGGTGGGCAAGGCCCTTCAGGCCACGGCTCTCAATGCCCAGGGAGCCAGGTACATGGGGATCCCCACCGACAGGATGAACGGCCTGGCCTGGGGCATAGGCGGGGCCACCGTAACCATTGCAGGAGCGCTCTTGGTGAATTTCTGGGCGGTCAATCCATATGTAGGACTTCTTTTCACCATGTTGGCCTTTACCATAGTGGCCTTGGGGGGTTTTGGGAGTGTTCCCGGGGCATTTCTGGCAGGGCTGGTGGTGGGGCTGATAACAGAGATCCCCGGGATTTGGGATTCACTGTCTTTGGCCTTGGATTGGCGTTGGATGATGGATGTGCCCATGACATCTTTCAAGTACACCTGGGTATACCTGGCATATTTCATAATCATGCTGGCCAGGCCCAAAGGGCTCTTCGGATGGAAGCGCTGAGAAACGCCCTGGACTTCTCGGATTTTCCCCGCACAGATCTGGTTGTGGCAGCCGTGGTGGCTGCTGTGCTGGTGGCATTCCCTCTGATGCCTTATTCCTCCTTTGCCATGGCCACCATGATCCAGTTTCTGATGTTTTCCATATATGGCATGGGCTGGAACACCATCGGTGGGTACGGGGGTCAGGTGGATCTGGGCAAGGCCCAATATGTGGGGATAGGGGCATACACCACTGCCGTAATGCTCATAAGGTGGGACGTGCCCTTCTGGGTTTCCATGCCTGTGGGCATGGCTTTGGCAGTGGGATGGTCTTTTGTCATAGGTTATCCCCTTTTCAAGTTGAAAGGACACTACTTTGCCATAGCCACCATAGCCACCTCCCTGGTGATCAAGGATCTTTTCGAGGTCTGGGACTTTGTGGGAGCAGCCAGAGGGCTCCATATATCTCCGGTCAAGTACCCCCCACCGGACTTCCTGAGGCTCATCTTCAAGGAGGATGTTTACTACTACTATTTTCTCCTGGGCTTTTTCTTTCTGGGGATTCTGATAATCAACTGGTTCCGACACTCCAGGCTGGGCTTCCAGCTTAGGGCCATAAGGGACAACGAGGATTTGGCGCGTTCCCTGGGGATAAACGTCCACTGGGCCAAGATAAAGACCTATGCCCTGGCCACTGCCTTCGTGAGTGCTGTGGGATCCTTCCATGCTGTGTACATAAAGAACATAGAGCCTGAAGACACCATGAGTTTGGACATCTCAGTGCTCATAGCCTTGATGGCCATGCTGGGCGGGGCTGGCTCACTGTGGGGGCCCATAATAGGGGCAGGGATCCTCATTCCTCTGAAGAGTTACCTGAAAGAGTGGTTGGGAGCCAAGGCTGGTCTCATAGGCATAGATCTGATCCTTTATGCTGTGATAATCATGCTGGTCTCGGCAGTGGAGCCCAAGGGAATTTGGGGGCTGCTGGACAGGCTGCGCAGGGCAAAAAGGAGCAGGTGATGGGTCTGCTGGTGGTGGAGGACCTGACAAAGGATTTCGGCGGGCTCAGGGCCAATGACAGAATATCCTTCCAGGTGCAGGAAGGAGAGCTGGTAGGTCTCATAGGTCCAAACGGAGCCGGAAAGACGACCCTCTTTCATTGTATTTCAGGTCACCACCCTGTCACCTCTGGAAAGATCTTTTTTGGTGGAGAGGATATCACAGACCTGCAAGCGCATGAGGTGGCCAGGAGGGGGTTGGCCCGCACCTTTCAAGTGTACGCAGCCAGCGGGGATCTGACCGTGGAGGAATATGTCATGGTGGGGGCTTTCATGCGCACTCGTTCCAGGGCCAAAGCCAGGGCACGGGCCCGCTGGACCTTGGGCGAGCTGGGCCTCATGGACAGAGCCCAAAGGCTCCTTACAGAGATTCCTGTGCCGGCCCAGAAGCTTGTGACCATGGCCGTGGCCGTTGCCACTCAGCCCAGGATGCTGCTCTTGGACGAGGTGGCAGCAGGGCTCAATCCCCAGGAGGTGGAGGAGGTCAAGCAGACCATAAGACACATTCACAAGGACATGGGCGTTACCGTGGTGCTCATAGAACACGTCATGGCTCTGGTCATGGATATAAGCCACAGGGTCATAGTGCTGGACGCAGGCAGGAAGATAGCCGAAGGCCCACCTGAAGACATAGCTTCTGATCCCCTGGTCATAAAGGCTTATCTGGGGGAGCGGTACGCTCAAAAAGAGGCCTGATGCCCGTGCAACTGGAAGGAGAAGAGGATTTGGCAGGGGGGCTTTTGGAGACTGTTGAGGTGGAAGTGCGATACAGGGGGCTTCCTGTGGTGCAGGAAGTTTCCATCAGCGTACCTGAGAGACACACGGCCTGTGTGTTGGGAGCCAACGGAGCTGGAAAATCCTCCCTTCTCAGGGGCATTATGGGGGCCCAGAGGATATCAAGGGGCAAGGTCTTGTGGGAAGGCAGGCAGATACAGGGGCTTCCCACAGAGAAAATAGTGGGGCTGGGTATAGTGTATGTGCCTGAACAGAGGATGCTCTTTGGCCCCCTCTCGGTGGAGGAGAATCTGAAACTAGGGGCCTATCTTCTCAAAGACCGACTTCAGGTTCAAAAAAACCTTGAGTCCGTATACTCTCTTTTCCCCAGACTCAGGGAAAGAAGCTCCCAGGCTGCATCGACTCTCTCAGGGGGCGAGCAGCAGATGCTGGCCATCGGAAGGGGACTCATGTCCCAACCCAGACTCTTGATGCTGGATGAGCCCTCCTTGGGGCTGGCTCCCATGTTGGTCAGCGAGCTGCTGGGAACCGTGGGAAGGCTAAAAGAGCAAGGTATGACAATACTTCTCGTGGAGCAAAACGTAAAAGAGGCCTTACAACTTGCTGACCTAGGCTACGTGCTGCAGGCAGGCAGAGTGGTACTGCAAGGTAATTCTTCAGATTTGATCTCCTCGGACTTGGTCAGAAGGGCCTATTTGGGGCTCTGAAAGATATTGCCTGTGCTCCTTAAGGTGCTAAGGAAAAAGGATTCTCGGCCGGGGCCTCCAGCAACATCCTGATGGCCTCCAGTCTGGCCATGAACTCCCTGTAAATCTGATGAGCCTCGGCAAGTGTCACTGCTGAGAATCTGATGCGATCCCCTGGTCTGGCTTGAGCCAAAAAAGGCAGATCCGGCCAGATCACCGTGGCTATCTTGGCATAGCCCCCTACGGTCTGCTCCACCAGGAGCACTATGGGTTTACCATCCGGCGGGATCTGGACAGCCCCTGGCAGGCTAGGCTCTGAAATAATACTTTGGGGAGCCTCTGGTTTCCTGTGCACCTGGGGGCCATCCAGTCTGTAGCCCATCCTGTCTATTTGAGGTGAAACCAGGAACTGAGATTCCAAAAAGACCTTCAAGCCCTCCTCAAAGAAATCCTCCTGAGGGCCCAAAACGGTTCTGAGCCTGATCTGCTGATTCCAAAGGGGCTTATACTCATCTGGCAATCTCATCTGTTGTTCTCTGGGACAGGCCGATCCCCTCAGGATCACATCCCCTTTCTTGAGGGGGCGGCCTTCCAAGCCCCCCAGTCGAGCCCCCACGTAAGTGGAGCGGCTCCCCATGACCAAGGGCACCTCCACTCCTCCTGTCACTGCCAGGTAAGCTCTCATGCCCGCCTTGGCCTGCCTGACCCAAATCTCATCCCCTGGCCTGACCCTCAAGGCTCTCCAGGTCTGTGCCTCCTTGCCGTTCAGCAATAGTTGTACCTCTGCCCCGGTAACGGCCACCTGACAATCTCCTTGGACCTTCAGCTTGGGGCCCATGAATGTGACTTCCAGGAGTGCTGCTCCTGAGGGATTTCCCACCAGCCAGTTGGCCACCCTGGCCGAGAACTGGTCCAGAGCACCAGAGACGGGCACTCCGAAGGCCTGAAATCCAAAACGGCCCAGATCCTGGACCGTGGTCATGGCACCTGGTTCCAGAACTTGAAAGGCCGGGAGCTCAGAGTTGTCTTTGTGCCAGAGCATCAAATTCCTTCCTGTCTACGGGTATGAATTTTATGAGATCCCCTGCCTTGTACAAGAAAGGCTCCCTTTCCTCGGGCCTGAAGAGCTTGATGGGTGTCCTTCCAATGAGGCGCCAGCCCCCTGGGCTGGAAATGGGGTAGATACCTGTCTGGTTTGAAGCTATGGCCACGCTTCCGGCTGGCACATGGAGCCTGGGGGTATCAAGACGCGGCGTCTCCAATATCTTGGGCAGGACTCCAAGGAAAGGAAATCCTGGTGTGAAGCCCATCATGTAGATCTGGTAGCATGGCGAGGAATGAATACGTATGACCTCATCCACCTTGATTTTGTGGTAATTGGCCACGAATTCAATGTCAGGGCCCAACTCTCCACCGTAGCACACCGGGATTTCTATTAGCCTGGGAGGGGGTACATTAGCCTGGGTGGTAATTTTTTCCAAGGCTCTCAAGCTTTCCCTCAGGGATTGGGGCTCTGTGAGCATGGGGTCGTAAATGATAAGAAGAGATCTGTACGTGGGTACAGCTTCCAAGATGCCCTTTATGGGTCTTGATTCCAGCAGTGCGGCCATGGTCCTGACCTTGAGATTAACCTCTGGCTCTATGGAGTCGCCATACTCCAGAAGGACTCCCCGATCCCCCATGAGCCGCAAGAGAGGCTCCCTGTAAAGACCCATGGCTCATGCTCCGGCCCTGGCCCATAGGCCCATGGGCTGGACACTTATGCCCTGGCTCTCCAGAGTCTCCCTGATGGTTTGCACCAGTTGTACTGCGGCAGGGTTGTCCCCGTGAACACATAGAGTCTGCACTTCCATGGGAACCACTGTCCCATCCACTGCCACCACCTTGCCCTCCTTGGCCATGAGAAGGGCCCTTTGAGCCACTATGGATGGGTCATGTATGACAGCTCCTTTCTGGCTTCTGGGAACCAGGGTCCCCTCAGGGGTGTATGCCCTGTCAGGGAAGGCCTCGTATACTACTTTGAGCCCCAACTCTTCCCCTATGCGCCGCATTTTTTCTCCTTTGGCTCCGGCCAAGCCCACGTAGAGCAGATGGGGATCCACGCTCAGCACTGCCTCGGCCACTGCCTTGGCCACCACTTGGTTTTCCACCGCAGCCAGATAAAGCGCTCCATGAGCCTTCACATGAGTCATTGTGACACCATGTGCCATGCAGAAGGCTCTGAGGGCTCCTATCTGGTAAATGACGTAATTGCGGATCTCCTCAGGGGTGCACTCCATGTAGCGACGTCCGAAGCCCTGCAGGTCAGGATATCCTGGGTGGGCTCCAACTCCCACAGACTTCTTTTTGGCAAGGCTTACGGTGTGATCCATGACCATTGCATCCCCGGCATGCCAGCCACAGGCAATGTTGGCAGAGGTTATGTGATTCATGACCTCTTCGTCCATGCCCAGCTTGTACATCCCGAAGCTTTCTCCCATGTCGCAGTTCAAATCGATTTTCATGACTTACACCTCCTCTGGGCAGCAGCCTTATCCGGTGGGCCATTCTAACCCTTTGAGTCCTGCATCTCAATTGCAGATTGATAAGGCACCCATGATGGGCCGGGATACCCACTCAACAAAAGTCCTCAGGTTTCCCTTGGGTACTTTTTTTGCACAGCGCTTGGGAAACCCCATGTGGACAATGAGTAAATTGCTTTTGATATTAGATATTAATGATCTCCCAGGAGACTTTTTTTGCCTTTGAAGGCCAGCCCCGTGAGGGGGCTTGTGGGCAGAAAAGAAGCGCCGAATTCTCTTGACAAACAAGAAGAGATCACCTAGGCTGATACCACTATATATGACAGTGTCACAAATGGCGAACATTTTTTTGGGTAAACCCAAACAGATCCGAGAAAGGGGGTGGATAAGACCGTAAGGAATCGAGGCCGGTTTGTTCTTGGGGTATGGCAGGAGTTAGAAAGGCAGTTGTCACAAGAACCTAATATGATAAGGAGTTGGACATGGCCCGACTTTACGAGTACCAGGGCAAGGAGCTTTTGAAGCAGGAGGGGATTCCCGTTCCCAATGGGGGGATGGCCACGACCCCGGCTCAGGCACGGGAGATCGCCCAAAAGATCGGCAAGCCTGTGGCCGTCAAGGTCCAGATATGGGCTGGGGGCAGGGGCAAGGCTGGTGCCATCCGCTTTGCTGACACCCCTGAGGAGGCGGAGAAAATAGCCTCCCAGCTTTTCGGAACCAAGGTAAAGGGATTCGAGGTGCGAAGGCTCTTGGTGGAGGAAAAGCTGCAGATAGAGCGGGAATTCTACGTAGGGGTGATCGTGGATCCCTCCAAAGAGGTGAGGGCCCCGGTCATGATTTTCAGCAGTGAAGGCGGGATGGAGATAGAGGAGGTTCCCGAGGACAAGATTTCCCGGGTCAATGTGGACATTTTGTTGGGCCTCAGACCCTTCCACGCCCTGGATTTGGCCCGCAGGGCAGGTGTCCCCAGGAATCTGCTGGAGAGGGTGGCTGATATAAACACAAAGCTTTACAGGGTGTTCAGAAAGTGGGATTGCAGGACCTTGGAGATAAATCCATTGGTGCTGACCCAAGATGGGAAGCTGGTGGCTGCAGACTGCAGGGCTGCCATAGACGACTCCTCGGTTTACCGCCATCCTGAGCTGGGCATCACGGTGGCAAGGGAATCCAATCAGGAGCCCACGGATTTTGACGAGATAGCCTGGTCCATAGAAGAAGGAGATCTGAGGGGAACAGGCTATGTTGCCCAAATGAACCAGGATATCGATGCCATCGCCACTGTGGGTTACCACGGTATAGGCGGTGGCGGGGCAATTCTGGGTGTGGATGCCCTTAACAAGGCTGGGCTCAGGGTGGCCAATTACGCAGACACCAGCGGAAACCCTCCGGCCTCCAAGGTTTACAGGGTGGCCAAACTGGTTTTGTCTCAGCCAGGCATAGAAGGCTACTGCCTGGGCGGCTTCATCATGGCCAACCAGGAGCAATGGCATCACGCCCATGGCCTTGTAAAGGCCCTGCGGGAAGAGCTGCCCAAGAGACCGGGATTTCCAGTGGTTTTGTTGCTTTGCGGGAACCGCGAGCCAGAAGCCTTGGAGATTCTCCGGGAAGGACTGAAGGATCTTCCCAACCCTGTGGAGATCTATGGTCGGGAGCACGTGTATGATACGGCCTTCATTGCACAGCGTATGCGCGCTTTGGTGGAGGAATACCAGAAGAAGCGCGCTGGCCAAGGAGGTTGATCCTCATGGAATTCCAAGAGAGAACCATAAAGGTAATTATAGACGAGAACAAGTGTGAGGGATGCCAGAGCCATGCCTGTGCCGAGGCCTGCAAGAAGTTTGACCGCTCGGTTCTCCAGATAATCGATGGGAGACCCGGGGTGGCCCTTTCCGCAGAGGAACTCAAACGCCTTGGAACAGAGTGCTTGGCCTGCGAGTTCGCTTGTGCCCAAAGGGGCAATGGAGCCATACGCATTGAGGTGCCCATTGCGGGCCTGGAAGAGTACCGCCGCAAACACGGCACAGCCTACTGAAAGAGGGTAAGGCCATGGGAATACTTGTAGACGAGAACACAAGCGTTATCGTTTTGGGGATAACAGGCCGAGAGGGATCGGCCAGGGCCGGTTACATGAAGGCCTATGGGACCAAGGTGGTTGCCGGTTCCACCCCTGGCAGGGGTGGTACCCAAGTGGACGGGATTCCCGTATATGACTCTGTAGAGGAGGCCGTGGAGAAGCACGGTCCCATCGATGCGGCAGTGACTTTTGTGCCTGGACCGGCTCTCAGGGACGCTGTGATTGGAGCCATAGAGGCGGGCATTAAGTTCATTGTTTGCCCTGTGGAAAGGGTGCCTCTGCATGACATCCTGGAAATGATGTACGTGGCCAAAAACGCTGGGGCCAAGATCCTCGGGCCTGGAACCATAGGCATCCTGAATCCAGGCAAGGCTGTACTTGGATGGTTAGGGGCGAATCCCAGCTGGGCCAGACAGGTCTTTGTGCCTGGCCCCGTAGGGGTGATCTCCAGAAGCGGTGGGCAGTCAGGCACTGTGCCTTGGGCCCTAAAAGAAGCCGGTCTGGGAATGAGCACGGTGGTGCATGTGGGCACAGAACCTGTCACCGGAATCTCCATGGGTGACATCCTTCTGGAGTTTGAGAAGGACCCTGAAACCAAGGCTGTGGCTGTTTTCGGGGAAATAGGAGGAGCCCATGAGGAGGAGGCTGCCCAGTGCATCAGAGAGGGGAAATTCACCAAGCCCTTCGTTATCTTTGTGGCTGGAGCCTGGGCTCCACCGGGTATGCGTTTCTCACATGCCAGCAGCATCATAGAGAGGGGAAAGGGATCTGCCAAAGACAAGATCCAAATACTGAAAGAATCGGGAGCCCATGTGGTGGATAAGCCTGACGACATTGCTCCTACAGTGAAGCGGCTTTTGGGTAAGTAAGATGTGCTTGCGGGGCTGAGGGGCTGTGTCTTGTGATATGGCCCCCTCTGCTCTGGGGAATTATCTCAAAAATGAATCAAAAACTCTGGGAGGTGAAACCATGGCAGTTATGCGTTCTATTCTCTACATCCCGGGCAACAATGAGAAGATGGTCTCCAAGGCTCCTACTTTTCCTGCTGACATAGTTACTCTGGACCTGGAGGATTCGGTGCCTCCTGCCGAGAAACCCAGGGCCAGGGAAGTGGTAAGGGAAAACCTCAAGTATGCTGGTCAGGGAGGAGCAGAGGTCTATGTGCGTATCAACAATTGGGAAACCCTGCTCACCAACGACGACCTGGAGGCCGTGGTTCACGAAGGGCTGCACGGAGTTTGCCTGGCCAAGTGTGGTGGTCCGGAGCACGTGCGCAGGTTAGACTGGAAATTGGAGGAGCTGGAAAGAAGAAGGGGAATACCTGTGGGCACGGTCAAGATACAGCTTCTCATAGAGACTGCCAAGGGTGTCATCAATGCCTATCCTTCTGCCATAGAGAGCCCCAGGGTGAACTCTTTGATTTTCGGGGCTGTGGATTACACTAAAGACATGAGGGTAAAGCTTACCACAGAAGGAGAGGAGCTAAAGTACGCCAGGGCACATACTGCGGTGGCTGCCAGGGCAGCGGGCTGCGTGGCCATAGACTGTCCTTTTGTGGCCTTCCAGGACATGGAGGCCTTTGAGCGGGATACGGCCTATGGCCGCACCCTGGGATATGAGGGCAGGATGCTCATACATCCAAGCCAGATCGAACCCTCCAACCGAATCTACAAGCCTCAGCCAGAGGACGTGGAGTGGGCCCAGGGAGTGGTGGAAGCCTTTGAGAAAGATGCACTGGCCAAAGGCCTGGCTGCCATTTCTTACAAGGGCAAGATGGTGGATACACCGGTCTACGAGAATGCCAGGACCATTCTGGCTGTCATGGAAGAGATCAACGCCAAAGAGGCCAAGAGAAAGGCTGGTTGACAAGGGCTGGGGGTGCTGGCCTAAGCCGGCATCCCTTGCCCTCATAAGCGGCAAGGGCCCAAGCAGTTCCAAAGAAGTCTGCGGAAGGATAATTTTTCCTGCTTTGGGAGGGACTCGAATCTGTGGGGTGACCGTGGGTCTTGCAAGGGCCAGAAGGAGGTAAAGATGCAAAGGAGGGATCTAGTACAGGCAGTGGTCTCCATAGTGGGAAAGGGCAATGTGCTCCAGGACAAGGCTTCCCTCGCCGTTTACGAGTACGACGCTTCCCTTTTCCAGGGACGGCCCGACGTGGTGGCTTTCCCCACGGACACCCAGCAGGTGGCCCAACTGGTCAAACTGGCCCACCGAGAAAATGTGCCCTTTCTGGCAAGAGGAGCGGGCACCAACCTCAGTGGAGGCACAGCCCCCACCAAAGGGGGTATCATAATCGATCTGTGCCGAATGAGACGCATTCTAGAGATAGACATCAAGAACCAGACAGCCCTCGTGGAACCAGGAGTCTACAATCTGACCCTTCAGAACGCTTTGGCTCCTCTGGGCTACTACTATGCCCCTGACCCAGCCAGCCAAAAGGTGTCCACCTTGGGAGGGAACGTGGGTGAGAACTCAGGTGGTCCCCATTGTTTGAAGTACGGGGTGACCAGCAACCATGTTTTGGGAGCCGAGGTGGTGCTTCCCAATGGTGAGGTGGTTTGGTTGGGGGGAGCAGCGGAGACCCCAGGCCCTGACCTCATGGGTCTGTTCGTAGGCTCCGAGGGCACCCTCGGGATAGCCACCAAGATACTGGTACGCATCATGAGGCAGCCCGAGCATGTGGTGACCATCCTGGGAATCTTTCATTCCCTGGAAGAGGCAGGCCAGACAGTATCTGACATCATAGGTCAAGGCATAATACCCGCCACCTTGGAGATAATGGATAATCTGGTTATCAGGGCGGTGGAGGCCTCGGTGAAAGCCGGGTATCCAGAGGATGCCGAGGCGGTTCTCATCATAGAATTGGACGGTCTGGCCGACGGCATGGATGAACAGGCTCAGCGAATAGAGGAGATCTGTAGGGCCAACAACGTTGTCAGCGTAAGGCGCGCCAAAGATAACGTGGAGAGGGCGGAGCTTTGGGCAGGCAGGAGAGGAGCATTTGGGGCTGTGGCCAGGCTAAGGCCCAGCTATCTTGTTTGCGACGGCACAGTGCCCCGTACCAAGCTGCCAGATGCTCTCAGGGCTGTCAAGGAGGTTTCCAACAAGTACGGACTGCCCATTGGAAACGTTTTTCACGCCGGAGACGGCAACCTCCATCCCCTGATACTCTTTGACGGCCGCAACCCAGAAGAACTGGAAAAGGTGCACAAGGCCGGGACCGAGATCCTGGAAGCCGTGGCCAGACTGGGAGGCACCATAAGCGGAGAACACGGCATAGGCACAGAGAAACTCAAGGAGATGCGCCTCATCTTCCGGGAAGAGGACCTGGAGATGATGCGCAGGATAAAGAAGGCCATAGATCCCAAAGACCTGTGTAACCCTGGGAAGCTGATCCCTCCTCCTGCGCAAGAGGCCGTGGGGCACGCGTGAGACCACAGTTGTGAGCAGGGGCTGTGTGGAGAGGGTTTCTGAAACTGGTGGTGGCTTGAGGGGAAGGGGGTAAAGTTCGTGAGCCGGAAAGCACCCGAAGAAAAGAAAAAAAATGTGGCTGCTGCTAGGTCTGCAGAGGAGATCCTGAAGGATTGGGGGATTGAAGCCGCTAGGCTGGAGGTTGCAGCTTCGCAAAAGGATGTGCAATCCATTTTGGCCAGAGCTTGCAGGGAAAAGATGAAGGTATTGCCCTTGGGTGGTGGAACTTCCCTGGGTGTTACGGTTTTACCGGAAAAGGTGGACCTGGCCTTGGATATGCGCCCCATGAATGCCATATGCGAGCTGGACCCTCGAAATCTCAACATCATAGTAGAGGCTGGAAGGACTGTCCGCTCTCTGAATGAGGAACTGGCTGGGGTGGAAAGGGGCTTCATGCTCCCGCTGGATCCTCCAAGGTCTGCCGAGGCCACCTTGGGGGGATGTTATGCAGCCAACATGAGCGGTCCCCTAAGACAGCTTTACGGTGTGCTGAGGGATCAGGTCTTGGGCGTAAAGGCTGTCAATGCGCAGGGCAATGAGGTGGCCTTCGGTGGGATCACCGTAAAGAATGTCTCTGGGTATGACCTGACAAAATTTTTGATCGGCTCGGCCGGAAGCCTCTGTGTGGTGACTCAAGTGGCCCTGAGGATTCTTCCGGTTCCCGATGCCTCGGGAATCTGCAGGATAGAGTTTCCCTCTGGGGCAGACCTGGAAGGCTTCCTCCTGGAACTCAGGCAGTCTGTCTTGCTCCCCTCGGCTGTTGTGGCCAGGTGGAGTGCTGGGCAAACCCTCAGAGTCTTGACCGTGGCATTGGAAGGACACCCCAAGGCCGTGGAAAGACAGGCTAGAGAAATCCAGGGCATGGCCAAAGCTCATGGTGGCTCAGGAGAGACCCAGCAGGGCAGAGAGGTGCTTCTGGAGAGTTTGCGTCTGGCTGTGGATCCCAGAGGGGAAATTCAAAGAACCTTGGCGCTAAAGGTGAGTGTGCCCATAGCCCAGGGGCTCAGGGCTGCGGAGGTGCTGGAGGATCTGGCGGTCAAGGGCAGCCTGCAGGCCGATCTAGCCCTTCTGGCAGGCAACGGCATCATCTTTGTATACGCCGTGGACGAATCAGATCAACTGTTGGCCGAGTTCTCCAAGGGTGTACGTGAGGCCATCGTGAAAATGGGAGGCCAGGTGCTGCCTGTTTGGGGTCCAAGGCCATCTTTGGAGAGCTGGGGACCCAGGGTAGATCCTGTTGTGGGCAGGAGTATGGTGATGCCCATAAAACAGTCTTGGGACCCCTTTGGTGTGTTGTTGCCCGTTGGGCTGTGAAAACATTCTAAGCTTTTAGGATTGGGCCGGGAGGCTTCCATGAGCAATACATTGAAGGCCGTTTACGACGAGGTGGCCAAGTGCAACAAGTGCGGTTTCTGCCAAGCCCATTGTCCTATATTTGATATAACCAGGGATGAGCGCAACGTGGCGCGCGGACACAATGCCCACATAAGGAAGCTCATAGAAGGGGAGCTGGAACTGAACCAGGAACTCAAGGACCCTCTTTTCGAGTGTCTTCTTTGTCGGACCTGTGTGGCCAACTGCTTTCCAGCAGTCCGCACGGATCGAAATGTAGTTGCCGGCAGGGCTGAGTACATGAAGCGGGTGGGCCAGCCCAAGATCATGAAGTTTCTTTTCCACAACCTGTTGCCAGACCAGCGCAAGATGGCACGGTACGTGCGCCTTGGGGCTTACGGGAAGAACTCAGGCATGAGCAAACTGGCCAGGGCCCTGGGGATACTCAAGTGGTTCGGAAAAGACCTGGACAAGGTGGAGTCCATCATAGAGAAACTTCCCACCAGGTTCTTCAGGGACAGGCTGGAGAATCTTGATCTGGGGCCCAAAGATGCATCCACCAAGGTGGCCTATTTCGTGGGCTGTGGTTTTAATTTCGTGCTCCCCCACGTGAGCGAAGATACCCTGGCAGTTTTGGTACACCAGGGAATTCGAGTGGATGTAGCGGACAACAGTTGCTGTGGGCTTCCTGCGTACGGCTACGGTGATCTGGATGCGGCCCGCTCCATTGCCAGAAGAAACATCCAGATCCTGGAGTCCATGGATGCGGATGTGGTGCTCACGGAATGCGGAAGTTGTTCGGCCTTCCTGAAGGACTACCCGGAACTCTTCGAAGAGGAGCCTTCCACCAGAGAAAGGGCCGAGAAACTGGCCAAACGCGTACGAGGCTTCAGCGAGTTCATGCATTCCAGGTTGGATCAGATGGGGGCTGCCAAAGGGGTTTCCCTGAAGGTCACGTACCATGATCCATGCCACATGAGCCGTTACCAGAAGATCGTTAAAGAGCCCAGGAAAATGCTGCAGCAGATCCCTGGGGTAAACTACGTGGAGATGCCAGAGGCAGACCGTTGCTGTGGAGCTGCAGGAAGCTACAACATAATGCACTATGAGCAGTCCATGGCGGTCTTGAGCCGCAAGATGGAAAACCTGCAAAAAACAGGCGCCCAGGTGTTGACTACAGAGTGCCCAGGCTGTGTGATACAGCTAAGCTATGGGGTACGCAAGGAAAAGCTTCCAGTGCGAGTGCTCCATCTAAGTCAGCTGCTCAAAGAGGTCTACCTTGCTGGTTGAGCCCCTTGAATGGGAAGGGGCCAGCCGTTAGTCTCAAAGGAAGAAAGATTTTTTTTGGGGGGGTATGCCCCCCCCGAAAGAACATCCCTCTTTGGTACAGGCAGGATCAGCCCAGTTGGGAAGCCAAAGCCTTGCCATAGTCGTGGCAGGCCTTCATTCCATCCTGTGTGCCCACCAAAGACTCCAGGAGGTTAAAGGAACCCAGGTCAGACATCTGCATCTTGAAGACGTGTTCCATGGTGTCAAAGATGATTTTTGCTGCATCCCCGCTGTGGGTGTATGAACCAAAGGCTCCCCCAAGTCTTCCGGAGAGCCCTGCCTTGTGAGCCAGAAACAAGAATGTTTTCATGGTACCTATCATGTCCCTGTGATAGGTTGGAGACCCAAACACATAGCCGTCATAGCCTGCCAACTCGGTCTCGTTCTTGATCTCGGTTATTCTTTTTAGTTCTGCCTCGTGGCCGCCCATTCGGATCCCCTCGGCAATCCACTGGGCCATGCGTTCAGTGTTGCCGGTCCTGCTGTCGTAAGCCACCAGCACCTTTTTCATCTCAGCTCCTCCTTCTGCGGTGTAATTTGAATTCCGCTGGGCATTATTCACAAAAAGGGAATACTTGGGCCAGGTTCATCATATCCCTGATGGGATTAGTTCGTGCTCCAATGCAGTCTAGTTATCTCTATCCAATGCTTTTCCGCAGGTCCTCCTTAAGAATAAGCTTGTAGCATAACAAAACAGCAGACCTTCAGCATTGAAAAAATGGCCCTCCCCCACGGTGGCAGGCCTAAATGAGAGATACAAGCTGATTTTTAACTTATCGGGCTGTCCTTTCCAGGTCAAGCCCGGGGCAGCACAAGACATAAGAGATGTCTCTTATGGTGTGGCTGCCTTTCTTATTTGCTCCCACACCTCACTCACATGCTCCCTGCAGGTGTGAGTCTGGCCCACGCACAGCCTCAATGTGAGCTTGTTGTCCAAGCGGGTATGGGTGATGTAGGCCCTTCCAGTGCCATTGACTCGTTCCAGGATCCTCTCGTTTATTTGCTCACCACCCTTGTGGCGAAAACAGACCAAGTTAAGTGGAGGCTTGACAGCCAGTTGGAAATGGGGCTCCTTTTCCACCCAAGATGCGAACTCCTGGGCCAGCTCCACATGTCGGCGTATGTGGAATCTTAGGCCCTGGATACCGTAATGCCTGATCACGAACCAAAGCTTCAATGCCCTGAAACGCCTGCCCAGGGGGATCTGCCAGTCCCTGTAATCTATGACTGCTCCGCTTTCGGTGGCCTTGTTCCTGAGGTACTCGGGAAGGATGCTGAGAGCTTGTATCAGAGGAGCCCTATCGGCCACGAACATGCAGTCGCAATCGAAGTTGGTGAACATCCACTTGTGTGGGTTGAAGCAGTAGCTCTGGGCTTTCTCTAGCCCGTTGAGTATGTACCTGAACTCGGGGCAAATGGCAGCCGTGCCGCTCATGGCTCCATCCACGTGGAGCCAAAGGTCTTCCTGCTGGCAGATGCGGCCTATCTCCTCCAGAGGATCCATACCATTGGAGGAAGTGGTGCCCACCGTGGCGCATACGAAAAAGGGGATTTTGCCAGAGGCACGGTCCTTTCTGATGGCATCTTGAAGCTCATCCGGTCGCATGGCGAATTTCTTGTCCACATCTATGAGCCGAAGGTTCTGGCGGCCTATGCCCGCTATGCCTACAGCTTTTTCCACAGAGGAGTGGGCCTGGTTTGAAGCATAGGCCGTCAGCCTCCCATCGCAGCCTTTGAGGTTGCTGATCCCTCGTGTGGCCCTTTCCCTGGCCGCAAGTATGGCACACAAAACCGCACTGGAGGCCGAGTCCTGGATCACGCCTCCTCCAGGCCCGCTGGAAAGAAATGATTTGGGAAGCCCCATCATCTCCACCATCCAGTCAAGCACATGGGTCTCCAGCTCTGTGCAGGCAGGGCTCGTAGACCAGATCATGCCCTGAACCCCTAGGCCTGCTGCCACGAGTTCTCCCAGTATGGACGGCCCTGAGTTGTTGGCCGGGAAAAAGGCGAAGAACCTTGGGGATTGCCAATGGGTTATTCCTGGCATTATTAGTCTTCCCAAGTCCTCAAGGATCCTCTCGAAGGGCTCTCCTGTCTCTGGAGCCTTGGGAGGAAGAGAGGCTCTTATCTGCCCCGGGCAAACCTTTGACAATACCGGGTAATTTTCCACCTGCTCCATGTAGTCAGCAATCCAGTCCACCACGGCTCGACCGTAACTGCGAAACTCCTGGGGGGTCATGTGATAACTTTTTTCACCCTGATCCAGCATGCGAAACCACCTCCTTTGGGATGTTCAGCCCTTGCCACGCTTGGAGCAAGACTCCATTGAATAAAAGCCTTGAATGCTTCTTGCCACAAGCCTCTAGAGAGGATAGTCTCTCTGTGGGGAAAGGAAAAGGGGCACAGAAATGGCAGAGCCTCTAGGCTTCAACCAGGAGCTTCAAGAGTTTGTCAGGGGTCTGGTCAGGTACCACGAGAGAGGCAGGTTCCCCCAAGAACCTGATCGAAGGCTCTTTGAGGATCCCATATTGGCTGTGGCCTGGGCCTCGGATCCCATGTTCAAGTCCCTTAAAAAAATAATAGGCACCTTTCACCAGCTTCCAGTCCAGATACTGAGGGATGCTTTCCCAGGCAGACGCATTGATGAGGAAGAGGTGTATGTGGTGTGCTACGCTCTTCCCATCACTCAAGCCACGAGGCTTGCCAACAGCAGCCAATATCGCTACCCCCACAGGGACTGGATGCTCACCAAGATCCATGGCGAGGCTTTCAACGAGTGGCTCAGAGCAGAACTGGTGCGCTGGATCATGGGGAAAGGCCACATGGCTGCGGCCCCGATCCTGCAGCCATCCTACATCCAGTTTCCGCATCTGAATGGGGACATCACCTCCAACTGGTCAGAACGTCACGCCTGTTTTGTAGCAGGCTTAGGAACCTTTGGCCTGAGCCGTGGGCTCATAACTCAGGCCGGCATGGCGGTGCGCTTGGGCACTGTGGTTACGGACCTTCCATTGAAGCCCACTGCCCGAGATTATGATTCGCCCTTTGCACACTGCCTGTTCCTGGCGAGCGGCCGATGTGGAATCTGTATCCGTCGTTGTCCTGCAGGAGCAATTACTCCTTGGGGTCAGGACAAGCAGAAATGCCAGGCGCACCAGATAGCTGCCTTGAAAAGAAAAGGTCGGGATCTGGGGCTGGGTCTGCAACTGAGCGGGCTTCATCTATCCTGTGGGCTTTGCCAGACAGGGGTGCCCTGCGAGCAGGGCATTCCTAGGCCCGGCTCAAAGGATCTGCAAGGGGCTTCTGGGCCCTAGAATCTGCCGTCAGAGTCCCCCTTGTTGGTCAGGGCTTGGAGCCTCCAGCGCTTTGTCAGACAATTTCTCCTGGATCCTCTTTTTCCTGCTAAGCCAGTTCTGGAAAGAATCCATGTACACATAAAACACTGGGGTCACGTAAAGGGTGAGAAACTGGGAGAAAAGTAGCCCCCCGACCACTGCCAGTCCCAAAGGCCTCCTGGATCCAGCCCCAGCCCCCATGCCCATGGCAATGGGAAGGGTTCCCATGAGGGCCGCCATGGTGGTCATCATTATTGGCCTGAAGCGGATCATGCATGCCTCATAAATGGCCTCCACAGGTCCCTTGCCCTCTTTTCTTTGGGCCTCTATGGCAAAGTCAATCATGATTATTCCATTTTTCTTCACCAGGCCCACCAGCATGATTATTCCCACAAAGGAGTAGATGTTGAGCTCTGTATTGAAAAAAAGCAGGGTTGCCAGGGCGCCAAAGCCGGCAAAAGGCAAGGCAGAGAGAATGGTTATGGGGTGGATGAAGCTCTCGTAAAGGATCCCCAAGACCAGGTAGATGACCAGCACGGCCATTATCAACAGCAGGCCCAAGCCCTCCATAGAGGATTGAAAGGCCTGGGCCGCCCCCTGGAAGCTGGTTGTTATGGTGGCGGGCAGAATAGATCTGGCCAGCCTTTGAATCTCCGAGACCGCCTGACCCAGGGCCACACCCGGTTTCAGGTCAAAAGAGAGGGTCACCGAGGGTAGCTGCCCTGAATGGTTCACGCTCATGGGACCCAGGCCTTCCTGGAAAGTGGCCACGGCCTCCAGGGGCACCAGTTGACCCGAAGAGGATCTGACATAGAGCATGGAGAGGGCCACAGGGTCCCGCTGGAATTCAGGCAGCAGCTCCAGGATGACTTTGTAGTCATTGTTGGGAGCGTATATGGTGGAGATCTGCCTCGAGCCATACGCCGAGTAGAGGGCGTCTTCCACCTGTTCTGCGCTTACTCCCAGGGCCGAGGCCTTGTCCCTGTCTATTATCACCCTGACCTCCGGGTTTTTGAGCTGGAGATCCGAGGAGACGTCAATGATGGCCTCCATGGAACGCATCTTCTCTTCCAACAAGGGGGCATACCTGTAAAGCTCATGGGTATCCGGGCTCTGGAGGGTGAACTGATATTGACTCTTGGTAAACCTCCCTCCGATGCGGATCAGGGGCGGGTTCTGAAGGTAAACCTTCATGCCCGTTACACCCATGAGCTTTCGCCTCAAGGACTGCACCACCTCATCTGCTGTCAAAGAACGTTCGTTCCTGGGTTTAAGCCTGATGAAGAGGGTTCCCTGGTTGCTTCCTATGACTCCTCCCCTGGCCCCGGCGCTGGACATAAAGGCTTCAATGTTGGGATCCTGGGCCACCAAGGCAGCCACCTTCTTCTGTCCTTCCACCAGGGCCTCAAAAGAGATCCCCTCCACGGCCTCGGTTATTGCCACCAGCTGGCCTGTGTCCTCGCTGGGGATGAAGCCCTTGGGAATGGTCCTGAACAAATGAACCGTGGCCGCCATGACAAGGAAGGTGAACAAGAGGGTGAGCAACCTGTGATTCAAGGCAGCCCTGAGCCCCCATCCGTACCACCGCAGGAGTATCTCGAATCCCTTTTCGAATGCCTCGTAGAGCCTGCCGTGTTGCAAGCTTGGGGGCTTGAGAAACCTGCTGCAGAGCATTGGAGAAAGGCTTAGGGACACGAAGCCCGAGATGAGAACCGCCACACCAATGGTCACAGCAAACTCGTGGAAAAGCCTCCCTATGATGCCTCCCATGAATAGCACGGGGATGAAGACTGCGGCCAAGGAGAGGGTCATGGACACTATGGTAAAACCTATTTCCCTGGAACCCTCCAGGGCCGCTTCCATGGGTTTCTTGCCCATTTCCATGTGCCTGACTATGTTCTCCAGCATCACTATGGCGTCATCCACCACAAATCCCAGGGACAGGGTCAGGGCCATAAGGGAAAGGTTGTCCATGCTGAAGCCGGCCAAGTACATGACGGTGAATGTGCCCATGATGGAAAGGGGCATGGCCAGGCTGGGGATCAGCGTGGCCGATATGTTGCGCAAAAAAATGAATATGACCAGGACCACCAGGGCCAAAGCCACCACCAGGGTGAACTGCACATCTCTGACAGACTCCTGGATGGACTCGGAGCGGTCGTAAAGTACATGCATAGAAACCGAAGCAGGAAGCTGGATCTGGAAGGAGGGTAGAAGCTGCCTTATGGAACGGGCTACCTCCACCGTGTTGGTGCCAGGCTGTCTTTGAATGGCCAGTATGATGGATCTCTGATCCACAAACCAAGCTGCTATCTTGTCATTCTCCACGCTGTCTATGACCCGGCCCAACTCCTCCAATCTGACAGGCTTGCCCGCCCTGTAAGTTACGATCACAGGTCTGTAGGCTGCTGCCTCTGTGAGCTGGCCTGTGGCCTGCACGGTGAAAGCCCTCTTGGGCCCGTAAAGGGTGCCTGTGGGAAGGTTCACGTTGGCCCTGGCAACTGCCTTGGAGACTTCGTCTATGCCTATGCCCCTTGTGGCCAGGGCCTTGGGGTCAAGCTGAACCCTGACAGCGTACTTCTGTGCTCCGTAAACCAGCACCTGGGCCACTCCGCTCACCATGGAAATGCGCTGGGCTATGATGGTCTGTCCGTAATCGTCCAAGGTGTAAAGGGGTAGGGTGGGGGAAGTGAGAGCCAGGTACATGATGGGCTGGTCTGCTGGATTTACTTTCCTGTACGAGGGCGGAAAGGGCATGTCGGCTGGGAGCTGTCTCAAGGCCGAAGCTATGGCTGCCTGGACGTCCTGGGCCGCTGCGTCCAGATCTCTGCTCAGCACAAATTGCAGGGTTATGAGGGTGTTGCCCAGGGAGCTGGAGGAGGTCATGGAGTCAAGACCGGCTATGGTGGAGAACTGCCTCTCCAAAGGGGTGGCCACAGAGGAGGCCATGGTCTCCGGACTGGCTCCAGGCAAACTGGCCTGCACCTGGATGGTGGGGAAGTCCACGTTGGGAAGGTCGCTTACGGGAAGGAGCCTATAGGCCATGGCCCCAAAGAGCAGAATGCCTGCCATGACCAGAGTGGTCATCACGGGTCTTCTTATGAAGGGCTCAGATATGTTCATGGATTTTGTCTTGCCGAGTCCTCGGCACCTTTCAGTTCAACTTTGGTTCCAGGCACCAACCTTATCTGACCGTCGGTGATGACCAAGTCTCCTTCCTGAAGTCCCTGTTCCACCACGGTTTCCTGTCCAAGAGACCTGCCCACCCGCACCGGACGCATCTGTGCTGTGTTCCCTGGTCCCACAAGGAACACGTAGGTTCCCTGCTGGCCTGTCTGCACGGCATGGCTGGGGATCAACAGAGCATTGGGCTGTTCCTCCAGCTTCAGGGCCACGTCCACGAACTGCCCAGGCCACAGAGCCCTGTCCTGGTTGGGAAATGTGGCCTTCAAAAGGATGGTTCCTGTGGCTGGGTCCACAGTGTTTTCCATGAAGGTCAGTTCGCCTTCCATGAATCGGCCTTCGCCGTTGCGAAGTGAGACCCTCACAGGAAGTTTTCCGGCAGCCCAGCGGGCCTTTATTCTGGGAAGATATTGCTCCGGGACCGAGAAGCTGACGTAGATGGGCTGGATCTGCCTTATCACCACCATGGACTTGTTTTCGTCGCTGGCCTTGATGAGATTGCCCACATGGGCCAGAAGGGATCCTGTTCTGCCAGAGATGGGTGCATAGATATAACAGTAGCTCAACTGGAGCTTGGCGCTTTCCACAGCCGCCTCCTCAGCCTTTACCGTGGCTTCCAGGGCAGCCAGATTGGCCCTGACCTGGTCGTACTGCTCCTGGCTCACCACCTGCTTTTGAAGAAGCGAGGCATAACGCTCGGCGTCTTGCTGCGCCTTCTTGAGAAGGGCCAGATCTTTGGCCAGACGGGCCTTGGCTTCGGCCAATGCTGCTTCATAGGGCCTGGGGTCTATGGTAAAGAGCAGATCCCCTTTGGAGACTTCCTGGCCTTCCTGGAAATGCACCTTGAGGAGTTCCCCTCCGGTTCTGGACTTTATTGAAACTGTGTTGTAGGCCTCCACGTTTCCTATGGCATTGACCTCAATGGGCACGTTCCTTCGAACCGCCTGGGCCACAGCAACCGGCACCGGCGGGGGCGCCTTGGGCGATTCGCTCTTGCCTTCGGAACATCCGCTTCCCATCCCCAAGAGCAATCCTGTGAGAACCAGCAGCAACCCTGTTGAAAAGCTGCCAGGCGACTCAGGCGGCCACAGCTTAGCTCTTTGCATGCCTATTTCCTTCCAAGCTTAAGAGGTTGCGTCAACCAAATTCATTATACCCTGCTTAGTGCCATGGCAGCAGTGCACTTTTCATTCTCACCGCGTCTGCTCTGGAGAACTCAGGCAAAGAGCTCCTGCTTCTTTTCATTGCTGTCTTGGGCCCAGTTTTTCACCCAGGGCAGCAGGAGGAAAGCAGGAGCGGCCATGAAGAAGGTCAGGGCAAAATATGAATCATATCCCATGGAGGAGGCCAGCCATCCGCTAAAAGCCCCGGATATGGAGCGAGCCAGTCCGAAAAGGGCTGAGAGAAGAGCGTACTGAGTGGCTGCCCAGTTCTTAGTACAAATGTTCATGAGAAATGCCAGGAAAGGAGCGGTTCCCAACCCTCCGCAAAAGGACTCCACAAGGGAGGCCCCGTAGACTCCCCAGTGCCCTGTTTCTGGAAGGAAGGCCACCAAAGAGTACCCCAGATTGCTGGCTGCCTGAAAAATGCCCAGGATCCATAAAGCCTTGAAAATCCCCCGGCTCGAAGTGAAAGCTCCGCCCAAAAGGGCGCCCAAGACAGAGGCCAAGATGCCCCCAGTGCCTGTAATGAATCCGATTTCAGAAGGTGCCAGCCCGCGGTCCACCCAAAATGGCCTCACCATGGGCCCCATGGCCATATCTCCCAGCTTGTAAAGCACCACGAATATCAAGACCTGGAGCGCCCCTTTTCGTGCCAGTAGGTCCCAAAGAGGAGCTTTGATCCGAAGCTTCTTGGCAGGGGAGCCTTCAAAGCTGTGGTGAGGCAGCCTGATGGATACCAAAGAGCAGGCCACCATGACTCCAGCTGCACTCAAAAAAGCCCCTTCCCATCCCACCCAACCGGAGACAGCCACCAAGATGCCGCCAGAGGCTATCAGAGCCATGCGATAGGCCGAGACCCTCACCCCGTTGGCAGCTCCCAGTTCCCTTTTTTCCAGGAGTCTTATGGTATAAGCATCACAGGCTATGTCCTGGGTGGCAGACAAAATGGCTAACCCCATAAGCCAGGCGAAGACAAGGCCCACGGAAAACTCCCCAATACTTCCCACCGCCAGCAACAGAGCCATAAGAACCTGAGTGGCAGCTATCCAGCTTCTCTCTGATGCCCATCTGTCCACCGCAGGAGACCAGAGAAACTTCAGGGACCAGGGAAGGCTTATAAGGCTAATTAGGCCTATGGTCTCAAGAGATAAGCCTCTTTGCCTAAGAAAAACAGGCATGGCATCCCAAAGCAGGCCGAAGGGAAACCCCTCTGCAAAGTAAAGGAAGGCCACTATACCCATTCTGAGGCCGGCTTTGCCTGTCAGAATGCTCCTCAATCCTGTGGCACCATCAGCATCTCTCTCCCAAGCCTTCTCCACCAGGAACCTCCTGGGTAAAATTCAATTCTTATGTCTTCCTGACCGCATCATTGAGGGCAGGCAGATGATGCAAGATAACTTTGGCACATGCTAGGACAAAATCATTCGGGATCCCACCCCTTGCATTTGGGCTTGGCCAGGAGCTGGACTTAAAAATGCTCCTGACTGCCCCAGGCTTGGGAGGAAAACCCAAGCTCACTGACCCTGGCCTAGGATCCAGGCCATGGGAAGTTCTTACCCAAGGCAGCACTACCCTGTCCCTTTTGAAGGGGTTGGTACTTTTGTGATGGAAAGACCCCCTCTGAACAAGGGGAGCACAGATGATGATGAAAAGAAGTTGGCGGCAGGGGTTGTGGGAGGAGCTGGGTGCAATGCGCAGGGTAGCGAAGTTAAGGGGCCGGCTTAGGTCCGCCGAGGCCGGCAGTCGCTACCGGTGAGCACACAGCAGATCAGGGCTTCCAAACCGCGTTCAGAAGTGTCGGAAAAGTTCATTTCAATCACTCCTTTCCGATGCCCTATTGAGCAAAGCGGTAGTGACCCGTGTCAGAATTTCTTTATCCTGAGGGCGGCTCTCGGCCAGGAGCAGGGTCAATGCCACAAGGGCTTCTTGTGATATGATCGGTGAACCATCAGCGGTATACAGAGCGCCGTTCTTTTCCAGAAACCAGAGGAACAGCGCCGCTGCGATGCGTTTATTCCCGTCCACAAATGGATGGTCTTTCACCAGGAAATAAAGCAGATAGGCGGCCTTTTCTTCCAGCGTGGGATACAATTCGTTCCCATCAATGGTCTGAAAGATCAAAGCCAGAATGCCTGCCAGACTATCATCTTTTTCGCGGCCGAATAGGTCGCTCACGCCGGTCTGCTGCCGCAGAGTAGCTACTATGCGCCGCGCTTCTTCCGGAGATATCCCTTGAGTAACTTGTGTCTTTCCGCGGATTGAGAGTAGTCTCCCATGATCATAATCGTCGAGCAAGGCCAGCGCCCGGGAAAAGTCCCGTACCACTTGCAGCAGCGCGGTGGCTTCATCGCCCGTGAGTCGGCGCTGATTCGCGATATGTCCCACTACCTGAATGGTTTGTTGTAGCTCCTCCAGCCGCCGCGCATTGAGCGTATAGCCCTTAATGATATGCTCCCGCAGCACCTGGGTTGCCCAGATCCGGAACTGCGTGCCGCGCCGCGAGTTGACTCGGTAGCCAACCGAGATGATGGCGTCGAGGTTGTAGTATTCGACATGTCGTGTAACTTGCCGGTCGCCTTCTTGTTGAACTGTTGCAAAAAATGCAACAGTTGCCTTCTCCTCGAGCTCGCCTTCTTTGTAAATATTGCGCAGATGCCTTGAAATGACCGACTTGTCACGTTCAAACAGAGCCGCCATCTGATTGAGGTTTAGCCAGATGGTTTCCTGCTCCAGCCGCACATCCAGCTTGACCTTGCCGTCCGGCGCCTGGTAGAGCAGCACCTCGCCGCCCATACCGGCGTATGCGGCGGCCGGCTCACTAAGCGTTTGCAACGGCCGTTTCCTCCTGCGCTCAGTCATCGGGCACCTCTTAGGCGAACAGGGCTTCGGGATCGTCGGCTTGGACCTCGGCATCTCATGCAAGGGCACGGCACCGCCGTGCTCCTACATCATGGTGCACCATTGTATAATCCATTTCACTATCGTCCGCCCCTACCGTCGCCGCCATCACGACCGGGGCGTCGGTGATGATCACAATCCCGTGCACATGGTTTGGCATGACGACAAATGCGTCCAACGCGATTCCAGAGACATGATTGACCAAATCGTGCCATGTAAATTCAACGATTTTCCCGTAATCGTTCAACCGCATTTCCCCGCCGACCACCTCGCCGAACAAACAGGCGCGACCCTGGGTACAGATGGTGACAAAATAAGCGCCAGGGTACGTGTAATCATATCCCTTCAGACGAATACCGCGGCGCTGGCGACTCCCCTGTCGTTCAGATGAATTGCGAGATCGCATTTTTGAGCCACAGCAGAGATCACGGACATGAGCTGCAATTTGCCTGTGCCCATAGTTACCCAAAACCTGAAGACATTTGTTGTCTATGGGCTGGCCCAATGAAGCTGAAGAACGACCAGATCAATCAGCTTCTCAACCACCTCCTCGGAAAGGACACATGTCTGGACTAGCTGTCGGGCAGCAGCGTCCTTGTCGGCAACCCGTAGCAGGAGCACTCACTCGATAGTCTCAAATAGGCATCAATCTCATGTACCAAGAGCCATCCGTCTTCCATCATTCGAAACCAGGCAAGTTTGGCCTCATTGGTTGCCAGCAGTGGCCTTTTTCCTTTGGTTGATCGGCGTCCCATGTTTCGACTTCGGTTGTTACGTCCCGACAAACCAAGATAAACAGGGTCATAATGTATCAGTCTGAGGCCGTTATCAAGCGGTTTGACCGGTTATTTTCTGTACTGGCCCGAAAGCAACCAAGTCAAGGCTTCCGGGGCGAGCTGGACCCCTTGAGATGGGTGAGCCCGCCCCAGGTTGGGAGGGGGCGGGCTTAGGGTCACGGGCCTTTGGCGAGGATCCAGGCTATGGGGGATTCTTACCCAAATCAGCTCAAAGCACTTTTGGGTAAATTCTGGAGAAGGGGGTTGTGCTGTTTGAGCTGGAATTGGAGTTTTCCTCTGGTTGTGATAACTATTGGGCTATTGGGAGGGAGGAGGAGGAAGACGCCATGAGCAGGAACCAGAGAAAGAATTACACCCCTGAGGAGAAGGTTCTTATTTTGAAGAGGCACCTTTTGGAGAAGGTGTCGGTATCTGATCTTTGTGATCAGTATGGTCTTCATCCTACGGTATTTAACCGGTGGATGAAGGAGTTCTTTGAGAACGGGGCCTTGGCTTTCCGCAAGGACAAAGGGACCGAGGCCGTGAGGCTTGCCAAGGAGCTGGCCAAGCTGGAGGGCAAGTTGGCGCAAAAGAATGAGGTGCTGGCAGAGCTGATGGAAGAACACGTCAAGTTAAAAAAATTTTTGGGGTAATCTGAAAGCCATCAACGGTTCTACATGGAAAGCGATTGCAAAGAGCCTGGTAGAAAATGGCTATTCATGGAATGTGCCCAAGCCACCCAAAAACAAGAACAAGTGTCTTGTTAGGGTTGTGGGTTTCAATGGCAGCAGTGCAAGAATAGGTGATGACAGATCAGATTTGCCATTCACCATAGAGGTTATAAGGCTTCAATCACCAAACGGCGGAGAGACACTCACATCAGGTACCAGCCATGACATTACATGGACAACCAATGAAACCCTAAGGCCCGTATCAACGGTTGTGCTCCAGTACACCATGGACGGCGGCCTGTCATGGAAGACCATAAGAACCTTTACAGGAGGCTCCAATCCAGGCTTGTTTACATGGACGGTCCCGTCTGTCACATCAGAAAAGACCAGGTGCAAGGTGAGGATGACACTCAAGGACAGTGCGGGCAAAAGTGTAGGAAGTGACACAGCAGATGCGGTTTTCACGATCCGGCCATAGTGGAGTGAGGTGTGTGGGACTGGGCCTTTGCCCGGTCCTTCCCGAGGTGGGGAAGGGGGCTCTTGGGTGGTGGAAAAAGTTGGCTATTGGATGTGGGACCCCCAAAGTTAACCCCACGGCAGGATCGCAGGTAGGGCTCACTTCAGAGCTGGCCCTCAATGCACCTTGGAACAGACTGCTGTATCAGGCTTATGGAGAGATGGCTTTCCCAAGGTTCCATCCCGAGGGTATGAAGCCTGGCATAGCTGCCGATTTGGGCAGATGCGGTTCTCGGGCGTTGATCTATCCCCCCTTCAACACCTGGCGGATCTTCCCGGCAATGGAATCAAGGGTGAAGGGTTTCTGGATAAAAGGGGTTGCGGGATCAGGGCCACTGTCGCTTCGCCGGGAGCAACTGGAAAATGGCCTCTGTTCGCTCATCCACCCTGCACTGCCAAGGCAGCCCCCGGCGCACCTCAGCCGGCTCGGGAGGCGGAGCGTAAGGATGCCAAGGAGTCGGGCCCCCCCCCACAACCCCCAATGGCAGCTTCTTCTCCTTGATCATCCCTCCTCGGTGGGTCAGACTGGGGGCTATCACAGAAGTACCAACCCGTTCAAATGCGACAGAGTAGCTATATTCGAACCAATGAGACAGGTCAAGAGTTTTCTTTGGGGCTTGGCCAAAAAAGAGCTTCGCTTCGGGCCTGAACGGTGTAGAGGCCAGAATGCCGGGCCACTTTCTTTTGGCTTAAGAGGCAGATAATTGTCAGGAGATGGACAGATAAAATACCAGGGCAACACAGTCAGATCCAGGCACTGGCTCCCATGGATCCATCTGGTGAAACTTTTTTCATTTGATGATATTGTCAGGTGGTCTTGAGTGGACAGGCATTCTGAGGCCTGGGAGAACAACACATGAGTCGCAAAAGTAAAAAGGCCGCCTGGCATGCCAGGAAGCGCTCCAGCAAGGTGGGGCTTCCTCCAGAAACCCTGGTGCATGTTGGTGAAAGGAAAACCGAAGAGGTCAGAATCCGGGTCGTGCGGTATGAATCGCACAGGGCCGAGGTGCTGGAGCCCAGGGGTGTTGAAGAATGCAGGAGTCTTCTGGCTGAGGGGATCACCACATGGATCGATGTGCAGGGTGTGCACCAGGTGGAAATAGTTGAGGAGCTTGGGGAGTGCTTTAATCTCCACGGCCTGCTTCTGGAGGACGTGCTGGACACCAATCAGAGGCCCAAGCTGGAGGATTACGATGGTCACACCTATCTGGTTCTCAGAGCGCTCAAGTACAGCGGGGAGCCTGCCTGGGTGGTTTCCGAGCAGGTGAGTCTGGTGCTCAGCCGAGGGCTGGTCATTTCTTTCCAGGAGGGGGACGAGGACCTTTTTTCGGCTGTGCGGCAAAGATTGATGGCAGGCCGTGGGCGCATCAGGCAGATGGGAGCTGATTACCTGCTCTATTGTCTGGTGGACAATGTGGTGGACCGTTATTTTCTGTTGCTGGAAAAGCTGGGAGAGGAAATAGAGGAGCTGGAGGAGAAGGTGCTTAGCATGCCAGCTCCCCAAACCGCAAGGGATGTGCACAGGCTAAGGAGGGAACTGCTCCTGGTGAGGAAGGCCATCTGGCCCCTCAGGGAGGTTCTGGGCGGGCTCTTGAGGGGCGAGTCCAAGCTGGTGGGTGATCCCGTGAGGCCTTTTCTCAGAGACGTTTATGATCACACCATAGAAATAATAGACACCCTGGAGACCTTTCGTGATATGGCGGCCAGCATGCTGGATGTATATCTTTCCGGCGTGAACAACAGGCTCAATGAGGTCATGAAATTTCTGACCATGATATCCACCATATTCATTCCCCTTACATTTATCGCCGGGGTCTACGGGATGAATTTCAAGGTGATGCCGGAGCTGGATTGGCCATGGGGCTACCCGGCGACTCTGGGCCTCATGGGCATGGTTAGTATCTCCATGGTATGGTATTTCAGGAAAAAGGGCTGGATCTAAAAAAATGAGCCTCTGAGCGGGAAGACTCATGGAGTCCTTGACAAGAGAGCAGGAGAACAAATGAAGAGTGTTGGTTATGTGCTAAGGGTGAATGCCAAGAGAAAATATCCCTCCATTGTCAGGGGAGAAGGGATTTACCTGTTCGACCAAGAGGGCAGACGGTACATAGATTCCGGGGGAGGGCCCATATTGTGCAATCTGGGCCATGGCTTGGAAGATATGGCTCGGGTCTTGGCCCAACAGGCCAGGCAGGTGGCCTTTGTGTACAGGAGCGACTTTACGACTCCCATCCTGGAGGAAGCGGCCAGAAAGATCTGTGAGGCCACTGGCTTTGCCATGGAAAAGGTGTTTCTTGTAAGCGGTGGGTCAGAGGCCAATGAGATAGCGGTCAAGATAGCCAGGCGCTTCCACCTGGAGAACGGGCAGCCTTCCAGGTACAAGATCATCTCCAGATGGATGAGTTACCACGGCATGACCCAAGGAGCCCTGGCCTGGAGCGGAATGCCGGGAAGGCGAAGGGACTATGTCCCAATGCTCAAGGACGACGCCCACATCCCTCCTGCTTACTGTTACAGGTGCTGGTTCAACCTAAGCCCCGAGACATGCCAGCTTCAGTGTGCCCAGGCCTTGGAGCATGAGATCCTTTGCCAGGGGCCCGAGAACGTGGCAGCCTTCATGGCAGAGCCTGTCTCAGGCATGTCCCTCTGCGGGGCCCATCCAAGGAGGGATTATTTCCAAAAGATCAGGGAGATCTGCGACCGTTACGGAGTGCTGCTGATTCTGGACGAGGTCATGACCGGCTTTGGCCGCACAGGCAAATGGTTCGGCTATGAGCACTTCGGCGTGCTTCCTGACATCATCACCATGGGGAAGGGATTGGGAGGGGGCTACTTCCCTGTGGGTGCAGCAGCTTTGTCAGCTCGGGTGGCAAAGGCCATAGAGGAGGGCTCAGGGCTTTTCACCCCAGGCTTCTCTTGGGCAGGGAATCCTCTGGGCGCTTCGGTGATTTCAAAGGCCGTGGATCGGATAAGGCAGAAGGGGTTGGTGGAGCGTTGCGCCCAGATGGGGGAGTATCTTGCTCAAAGGCTGGAGCTTCTCAGGTCTCATCCCACGGTGGGGGACATAAGGGGAAAGGGGCTCATGCTGGGCATAGAGTTTGTGAAGGACAAAGAAACCCGAGAACCCCTGGATCCTGAGATCAAGTTTCACCAGGAATTGGCCCACCAGGCCCTGGACCTGGGGCTTTTCATAGAGACCTCAGGAGGGTGTGACAGGGGAAGGGCAGGAGACATGGTCATGTTTGGCCCGCCCTTTGTAATAACCAGGGAACAGGTGGAGGAGATGGTAGAGATATTTGCCAAAGCCCTCACCATGGTGGAGACACGTCTGGGGTTTTGAACATGGGCTCCTGGCAGGGATCTTCCGCAGGAATGGTAACCTTGGGCTTCCTCCTGCAGACTCCGAGGATATCACCCCGCATGGCTCACGGCAAGTGGATGATGGGCCGGGGTGAGTTCATGATGGGGGCTAGATCCCCCCTGGGGCCACCTGCCGGCTCAGCTTTACAGCGCAGAGTTTCCCGCACATGGAGCAACCCTCCCTGTCCTGGGCTATCTGGAGGCGGCGCCTTGTCAGCTCAGGGTCTATGGATTCCCTGATCATGCCTTCCCAGTCCAGTTTTTGCCTGCATATGGACATGCGGCGGTCCTTTTCCATGGCCCCGGGCAGGCCTTTGGCGATGTCGGCCACGTGGGCTGCTATCCTGGCAGCCATTACCCCGTTGAACACATCCTCGGCATTGGGCAGACAAAGATGCTCCGCAGGGGTCACATAACAGAGAAAATCTGCTCCTGCAGCCCCTGCTATGGCTCCACCTATGGCTGAGGTTATGTGGTCATACCCGGGTGCTATGTCCGTGGGAAGCGGCCCCAGAACATAAAACGGGGCCCCGTCGCAGAGTCTTTTCTCCAGAAGCATGTGGGAGCGGATATCCTCCAGTGGAACATGCCCAGGACCCTCTATCATCACCTGCACCCCTTTGGCTCTGGCCCTTCTTGCCAGTTCCCCCAGGGTCATGAGTTCTTGGATCTGAGGGCCGTCTGTGGCATCCATTATGGAGCCGGGTCTGAAGCCGTCTCCTAGGCTCAAGGTGACGTCGTACTTGTGGGCTATCTCCAGCAGCTCGTCGAAGTATTGGTAAAGGGGGTTTTCCCGGCCGGTCTTGCGCATCCAGTACATGAGAATGGAGCCGCCTCTGCTCACACAAGGCATTATTCGGGTGTAGGACTCGAGCCTCTTTATTGCCTCCTTGGTCACACCACAATGCACGGTGATGTAATCCAGACCCTCGCTGCATTGTTTCTCTATGCTCCTCAACAGAGCCTCCTCATCCATTTCTTCCAGAGGTTTGCCTTTTCGGAGCATCTCGGTGCTGATGCCGTAGATTGGCACTGCGCCCACCATTACAGGGGAGTGTTCCAGAAAAAAAGCCCTTATGGCCTCAAGGTCTCCACCCGTGGAAAGATCCATTATGGAGTGGGTACCAGCCCTGAGGGCCGCATCCAGCTTGGCTTCTTCCATCCCTGGATCCGCACACTCTCCGCTTGTGCCCAGGTTGGCATTCACCTTGGTCAGAAGCCCTTTGCCTATGGCCTGGTACTTGAAACGAGATCTGTTTTTGTTTCTGGGCAACACAGCATGACCTTCTGCAATGAGCTGTCTCAAGGCTTCAGCATCCATGGCCTCGCCCTGGACTGCCTCCATCATCTCTTCTGTTACAATGCCAGCCCTGGCATGGTCCAGTTGGGTTATCACCTTTTTACCCTCCTTGAATGCTCTTGCTGGGCCGAGGGTCTCCCGGCCTGGGCTCCTCTTGCCTTCTATTTTGCTTTCCGGATGGGACTCCTTAAGGGAATAAAGGGGGCCCCTGAGTCGAAAGGAATTACTTTAAGGTCACCACGGAAAGGCTCGGAAGCCCTTTTTTAATATGTTACCAGAATTCCCTTCTGCTGGGCAAAGAAATGAGAAAAATCTCATGCAGCATGGAAACCCTAATATGTACCGGATCAGCCCCCTGATTTCAAGATAGTCTTTTCTCCACATGCTCCCGCAAGGCGCTGGAAGAGAGATCCACCTCCACCCTGAGCGCCCTTAGGCCCTGTACCCCTGGCAGATCTTCCAACTCCAGGTTTTCCACCTGGGATTTGAGAAAACCCCTGGCATGGAGAAAATCAATGTGTCTCCTGGCCTCTCTGGCCTCCTCGGCATAGGCGTAAACCAGGGCTATCTTGCCCGGCTGAGTCAGCCGCTCACCTGTTGGGCGCACCAGAGCTTTGTCTATCCTGGCGCGAAGGATCTCGTGGCGGATATCGTAAGTGCCATCCACGTCGAAGCGTTTTTCATCAAACCTGAAGCGTATGGACATGGGCATCCTGTGGAGCAAGATGAGGTGGGTGGTCTCCAAAGGAACCCTCAAAGAGGGCTTGAGGCTTTCCCCAAGCCAGGCCATGGCGCAGCTTAGCATGAGCTGCCAGAGGCGAAAATTCTCCAGGTGAAGGTCTGTGAAAGAGCCCTTCTCAAGCAAGGACTGGCCCACGTACATGATGTAGTCCACCCCATCTGTGCGGTGTTTTTCGAAATAATGGGGCAGCATGGCCTGGGCTTCGGCCTCTTCAAGATCCAGGTATGAAGAGAGTAGCCCTGTGAGAGCCGAGACGCTTTCCTCGAATTCCTTCCTTCTTCTGTACACAGATCCCAGATGGGGATCCACTGCCCTTCGGTACTCCTCTATGGCAGCGGCCACATCAGAGCCCAGCTCTGATAGATAAGGGAAAAGAGGTTCCACCTCTTTGCGCACAGATGCGGCCATGCTGATCTCATCCCCAGAGGCCAGAGCGCTGTTGAGTCTTTCCAGAGCCCTTCTTAGCCTGAAGGAAAGTTCCTGAAGGATGGGTTGAGGCCTCGAACAGGAACTTTTTTCAAGGATCTTCAGGGCCAGCTCCAGGTGTTCTGCCAGATCAGCCTGTACAGCCTTGTTTCTTTCCTCTGAAGAGCCACGTATATCCGAATTTCCGTAAAGGGGGTAAACATCCCTGAAAACTATGGGTTCCATCTCCCCCTCCTGCCCGCCCCTCCTGGATTGGAGATAGCGCAATGCAGCCCTCCTGAAACGCCACTCCACCGAAGGATGCACGGCAGTGCATTTTTCCTTGATCACCCCTTGCACCCTGTGCTCAATCTCGTCCAGCCCGCGCTTCACAGCCATGGAAAAAAGCGGCAGGATCTGCTCCAGCAGCAATGCCTCCACCTGACCCAGATCCCCTGGCCTGGGGGTTGCCAGATCCATCGTGCCTATGACGGTTCCTCTATAGCTCAAAGGCGCTATGAGAAGGGAGCGGCCCCCGGATCGCAGGATCACCTCTTCCACTGTGGTGCGCATCCTTTCCCTGGCAAGGTCAGGTATGCACAGGATCTTTTGCTCCAGGACTGCTTTTTCGTAAAGGGAGCCCCGGAACTCTGCCTGAGGTATAACCTCTCCTCCGGCAAATATGATCCCGTCGCCCTGGGACTCACATCCAAGATTCAAAAGAAACACCTGATCTTCGTTCAGGGCAGCCAAGCCCACCACAAGATCCGGCCTCCTGAATAGACTCCTCAATCGCTCTTGGAGGCGCAGAAAACCGGCCCTTGAAAAAACAGATTCCTGATCTATCAAGTCCCTTTCCAGGGCCGAGAGCACCTCTGATTGGGTCACATCCACTGCCTCGGCCACGGTCAAACCCTGGATCTGGAACTTGTCCAGGGGAAGTATCTTGGTGAGGATCTCTGGGTTGGTGAGATTCTCCAGCAGAGCTGCCTTTTGTTCTGGGGAAAGAACAGGCAGCTCCCCCACGGGTCTTATTTCAGTGAATCGTGGATCCAGTTGAAGGCTGTAATAGCGGTCAAGGCCTGTGTCAGGGTCTTGAATGCGACATACCACAGGAAAATCCAGGGTCTCTTCCACCTGGTAAAAGGTCCTCAATATGCGCAGGTAGGCCCTGGCCAGCCTCCCCCTGAAAAAACCTTCTTGGCCCACCAGGAACTCCGCTGCAAAGGAGCCATCATCCTTGATGAAGAGCTTTCTGAAGGGTGGTGATGCCACCACCGGCTTCATGCAAAAGGGCACCAGAGCTGCCATGGGTTTGGTCTCCCAGAAGGCTGCCGGGAAGACCGCGCCCATCAATGCCTCCACAATTGGTTTGTGACGCTCCAGGACACTTAGATCCTCAATGGGTTCAAGAAGTTCTGGCACGCTGGCCAGTTGATCCCTCAACCCGGCCACAAGACAACTGTTGGAGGAGGCTCCATGGGAGAGGGGAGAGAGCCAGAAATCCACCAGAGGCTTAAGGCTCAAAGTGCATCTGAAAGGAAAGTCACACAGAAGCTCTGCCATTTGCTGCACCTCAATCCCAGCCCGATAAGATGTCGAGCCAATATTTATATTTTATCAAATAAATCCAGCCCCAGATATTGCACAGCTTTGAAAACACCCATGGGGTTCCAATGGTGCGGATTCCACATGTCTTTGCAGATCAAGCCGGTGGAATTCCCTACGAGTGCCCGGAAAAAGGTCAAATGGCTCCAGGGAAACAGATCTCTCTCAAGAACCCTGGCAACCCATGCTCAGGGCAGGGGCACCAAACTTATGGATGGCAGGCCGGTAGGGTTCAGGCGATAGAGGGTAAGGTGCTTGCCGTCTTTGTGGTACAAGGCCAGAGTCACCCCCTCATCCCCTGGAGAAGCATTGATCTTGGCCCTGGGTCTTCCCTGGGAGTCCACAAGTCGAATCTCTTCTGCCACGAGGCTCCTTTGAGGTGAGGAAGCCTGGGAGGTTTGAGCCCTCTGGGCCCAGGCAGGCCATCCCAGGAAAAAAACAGTGCACATGGCAACTCCCAGGGCCAGGCCTCCCATAAAGCTCCAGAGCGTGGATGGATTTCCTTTCATGATCCTTCTCCCTGGACTCTTGGGCTCTCCTCTTGTAGCCAGCGATGCCTGATTCCTTGATACACCTGGCTAAGGACTTCAAGCCGCACACCCGTTTTCTTACCCAGATCTAAGGCCCTTCCCAGAAGCCAGTCCAGCTCGCTTGGCCTTCCGGCCTCCAGGTCGTGGAGCAAAGAACTCTTGCCATTGGGCGGAAAGCTCTTGGCAGAAGCCATGGTGCGCTCCAAGAGGTCCTGGGGTAGTGGGACCCCAGAGGCTTCGGCCAGACTAATCACCTCTTTCATGATGCCTTCCATGAGCTTAATCTTGGAAGGATCTGCCAAGATCTCACCCACTGTTTGCCCATAAAGGGAAGTGCTGCCTGCCACAGCAGCCAATACCACAAATTTCCTCCAGACTTCCACATCTGCCCTGGGGACCAATCTGGCATCTATGCCAGCCTCCAGGAGAAGGTCTCTTACCTTAGCAAGGGAGTCCTGATCCTGTGGATCCCTTCCAAAAACAACTCTTCCTGGACCGCCCACATGCAGAATATGTCCCGGCGATTGGATGTGCGCGAAAACATAGATGGCTCCATCTCCCACCGTGGCCTGGGCAATGCTATTTTCCACCAAAAGCCGTGTTCCTATTCCATTCAACAATGGAAGAATGAATGTGGAATTCCTTGAAACAGCTCTTATGGTCTCCATTGCTCCTTGGAGCTGGTATCCCTTGACACAGAGCAAGACCAGATCCATCTCAGGCCATTGACCAGCATCACTGGCCGCATCCCAGGGTCTGGCCGTCAAGGATTGCCCGCCTGTTACAAGGGTGATGCCTCCTTGGAGCATGGCCTCCAGGTGGGGGCCCCTGGCCAGGAAATAAACCCTGTGTTTTTTCCCATCCTGGTAAGCGGCTGCCAGCCTGGCACCAAGGAAACCGCCGACTCCTCCCAGACCTGCCACAAGCAAATTCATGGCTGAAATCTCTCCTTACCATTTCATGTCAGGACTTCCTTTGCAGCCTCTAGGATGGAATGAGGCCCTGGTATCACAAACTTCTCCAGAGGTGGGCTGAAAGGATGGGGAACTCTTTTGGCTCCCACTCGCACAATGGGGGCATCCAACTCATCAAAGAGTTCTTCCTGAATTCGAGCTGCTATCTCGGCTCCCAAACCCCCTGTGATACAGGCCTCGTGGGCCACCACCACCCTATGAGTCTTGGAAACGCTCCTGGCTATTGCCTCCCAGTCTATGGGCCAAAGAGTCCTGAGATCCAGGATCTCAAGCTCCACTCCCTCGCGGGCCAGCTCCTGTGCGGCCTCCATGGCATGCAGCAGCGTGATGGAATAGGTGATGACCGTCACATCCCTTCCCTGCCTCTTTATGTCCGCGCTTCCCAAGGGGATGAGGTACTCCTCTTGGGGCACCGGTCCTTTGCGGCCGAAGATCTTCTTGTGCATGAAGAACAGCACGGGATCCTCGTCTCTGATGGCTGTCTTTATGAGCCCCTTGACATCATAAGGCATACACGGAGATACCACCTTCAGCCCTGGGGTGTGAACGAACCACGCCTCCAGGGACTGGGAGTGATGTGCCGCAGCAGAGAGCCCGGCTCCGTCTGGGGCCCAGATGACCATGGGCACCTTCACCTGCCCCCCGAACATGTATCTTATCTTGGCTGCCTGGTTGGCCACTTCGTCCATGGCGGTGGTGAGAAAGTCTGCAAAGTGCATGTCCACAAATGGCCTCATGCCCGTCAGAGCAGCTCCCAGTCCGGCTCCCAGTATGCAGCTCTCCGAAATGGGGGTATCTATGACCCGGCCCTGAAACTTCTCCGGGAGGCCCTTGAACTGCCCGAAGATGCCTCCATGAGCCACAATATCCTCTCCCACTATGAAGACAGTAGGGTCCCGCAGCATCTCCTCCTCAAGGGCTTCTGCCATGGCCTCTGTGTTGGTAAGCTCTCTCAAGCTCATGCAAGACCTCCCTTGGCAGCCTGTGCCACATCGCCAGCATAAAGATCCTCCAGGGCCTCCTGTGCTTCAGGATATGGGCTCTCCTGGGCGAAGCGCACAGCTTCCTCTATTTCCTCCTGAATTTCTTTTTGAATCCTTTGCTCCAGCTGTGCTGACAGGAGCCTCTTTTTCCTCAATACTGCGGCCAGCCTGGTGATGGGATCCCTTGCCTTGGCCTCTTGCACCTCCTCCTTGGTCCTGTAGCGTTGAGGATCCCCCTCGAAATGACCCCTCCAACGGTAAGTCAAGGCTTCCAGCAGGGTAGGGCCCTCTCCAGAGCGAGCCCTTGCCACTGCCTGGGCTGCAGCCTCTCTGACGGCCAGCACATCATTACCATCCACTGTGAGCCCAGGCATGGAGTATCCTTGGGCCCTCATGGAGATTTTTGGGACAGAGGTGGAATAGGACATGGCGGTGGTTGAGGCATACTGGTTGTTCTCGCAGGCAAAGATGATGGGAAGCTTCCATATGGAAGCCATGTTCATGGCCTCATGCACCGGTCCTCTGTTGGAGGCCCCATCCCCGAAATAGCATACCACCACCTGGTCCGTGCCCCTCAGTTTACAAGAAAGCCCTGCCCCCACTGCTATGGGAAATCCCCCTGCCACCACACCATTGGCCCCCAGGACTCCGACGCTGAAATCCGCTATATGCATGGAGCCGCCTTTGCCTTTGCAATAACCGGTTCTCTTGCCAAAGAGTTCGGCCATCATGCGGCGCGGGTCTGCTCCCTTGGCCAGCACGTGGCCGTGCCCCCTGTGGGTGCTGGTAATGTAGTCATCGGGCCTCAGCACCGAGCTGATGCCAGCTGCCACCGCTTCCTCTCCTATGGAAAGGTGTACGAATCCTGGGATCATGTTGGAAGCGAAAAGCTCCTGGACCTTGGTCTCAAAGGCTCGTATGCGGCACATGGTGCGGTAAAGTGCCATCATCTCTTGCGGCTTGGCAGAACTCTTCATTTAGACCTCCTCCATATCATCTCAGAACGTAGATACCGCAGCCCATGGACTCCCTGGCAGCCTCTACCTGGGACTCCGAGAGGCTGGGGTGGAGCCTCACGGCCCGCCCCAGATCTTCCAGGGTTGCCTCCATCTCAATGGCCAGGGCACCCTCGGAAATGAGTTCTGTGGCATGTGGCCCCAGGATGTGCACCCCGAGGATCTCTCCGTAATGCTCTTCTGCAACCACTTTTACGGCTCCTTCTGTGGCCAAACCAATCATGGCCCTGGCGTTGACGCTGTAAGGAATGGTGGCCGTGCGCACCTTGAAGCCCTTTTCCTTGGCCTGCTGCTCGGTGAGGCCCACGGAAGCCATCTCTGGGAATGTAAAAAATGCCCTGGCCACCCGCGAAGAATCAAAGGAGTCCGAGGCACCCAAGGCGTTTTGTACAGCCACAAGAGCCATTGCAGATGCTCTGTGTGAGTAAAAGGGAGGACCTGTCACATCTCCGGCAGCCAGGATGTGAGGTTGACTCGTGCGCAGGTGCTGGTCCACCTTCAGGCATCCGTCCATGGTGCTTATGTTGGCCCGCTCCAGCCTGAGACCTTCAAGAGCAGGGACCCGCCCGGCATGAAGCACCAAAGAGGCCTCAATCTTCTTTTCTCCCTCAGGAGTCTTGGCCAAAAGGCTGAGGCCCTCTTCTGTCTCATCCAGAGCAAGGGGTTTGGCATTGGTCAAGACCCTCATGCCCTGTTCCTTGAGGGCTGCGGAAAGCCTTCTGGACATCTCCCGATCCTCTTCTGGAAGAAGCCTTGCTCCAGGCTCCAGAAGCGTCACCTGGGAGCCAAGGAAAAGAAGATACTGGGCAGCCTCCAGCTCCAGGGGACCACCCCCCAAGACAAGCACTTTTTCAGGCACCTCCCTCATGTTCAGGAGCCAATCTGTTGTGACTATGCTTTGGGCTCCCTTTTTTCCCAATTCCAGAGGCTTCCAGGTGGAGCCTGTGGCCAGCAGGAATCTTTCAGCCTCCAAGACCTCTGGCCCGACGCTCACCCTGTGCGCGGTTTGAAACTGCGCCTGGCCTTTGAGGATTTCCACACCGTTGGATTTCAAGACACCCTGGGTCCCCATTCTGAGGTACCCCACCAGGTCCTCCTTGCGTGCCATGATCTGATCCCAGTCCAAAGCCACCTTTGGGACCTTCAGGCCAAGCTGCCCGGCTCTTTTGAGTTGCCAGTAGAGGCGGGCGGTTTCCATCAGACACTTGGTGGGGATGCATCCCCTGTTCATGCAGACCCCCCCAAGCTGATCCGCTTCCACCAGAGCTACCTTGGCCCCAAGCTGCCTGGCCCTCACGGCAGCGGCCACCCCGGCAGCTCCTGCTCCAATGACAACCAGATCTAGCTTCCCTGGAGACATGGGTGTCACTCCACCAGCAGTATGGGGTTTTCGATGAGCTGGGCCAGGCTCCCGAGGAATCTGGCAGCCGGTGCTCCATCCAGGATCCTGTGATCCACGGTGAGGCTTAGCATCATGCGATTTCTGAACTCCACCCGTGGCCCTCCCTCGTCCCTTACGGCCACAGGCGCCTCTATGATTCTGCCCACGCCCAGTATGGCGCTCTCGGGTCGGTTCAGGATGGGGGTGAAGGCGTCTATGCCCAGGTGGCCCAGGTTGGTTATGGTGAATGTGCCTCCTCTTATTTCGTCAGGAAGCAATCTCTTGGTTCTGGCCCTCTCGAAGAGGCCTTGGAGGGTTTTTTCTATCTCCAGGATGGTGAGGCCATGGGCATTTCGCACCACTGGCACGATCAAGCCCTCTTCCAGTTCCATGGCCACTCCTATGTTTATGTCTTCCAAGTGGATCAACTGCTCTGCCTCCAGGACAGCGTTGACCCATGGATGGGCTCTGAGGGTCCTGGCTGCCATTTTGACCAAGAGGGCGTTGTACGAGATCCTTATTCCCTCGGCCTGATAACGTTGTGAGAGACTCTGCCTGAGACTCACCAATTGAGTTGCATCCACCTCCCTGGTGAGGGTCATCTGAGCCGTCTCCTGGAGACTCCTGTGCATGTGCTCCATTATCTGGCGCCTCATCCCGGAGATGGGCACTGCCCGCACTCCTTTGGGGCCCTCTGGGAGGGCTGGAGTTGGCTCTTTACCAGTGACCTCTGAAGGCCTAGCTTCCAGAAACCGAAGCACATCTGCCCTCACGATTCTTCCACCCGGCCCGCTGCCCCTCAAGAGCTTGAGGTCCACCCCATGTTCCCTGGCTAATTTCCTGGCAAGGGGGGATGCCTTGATCCTGGAGCCTGGGACCTCGGGAGGGACCGGGGGGAGACTCACAGGCTCTGGGGGCGGCTGGGCCTCAGTGGCTAGGGGCGGCTCTGGTGCTGCAAGGGGTTTTTCCTGGGACAATATCCCCACCCTGGCTCCCACAGGAAGTAATTTTCCCTCGGGTTCCAAGATCGTGAGGTACCCTGCGTGGGGCGCCTCGATCTCATAGGTGATCTTTTCAGTCTCTATGACCAGGATCACCTCCTTTTCTTCAACCCAGTCCCCGTTTGCTTTGTTCCAGCGGGCCAAAGTGGCCTCTTTCATGGTCATGCCCAGCTTGGGTATGGTTATCTCCGTGTCCATCTTCTCTCCTCAAAACAGAGCCTTAAACTTTGTTCCGTGGCGATCATCACGTGTCACTTGAATCCCAGTACCTCTGGTAACCAAAGCACCAAAGGCGGATACAATATGATCAAGACCAGTCCCAAAAACATGGAAAGCAACAGCCAAAGGTCCCATTTTACCGTTGATTCCATGGAAGCCCCGCTCAGCCTGCAGCTTACCATCAGGTTTACGGCCATGGGCGGGGTGAACTGTCCCAGGGCTATGTTGTAGGTCATGAGCACCCCGAACCAGACCAGGTTCCAGTTGAAGGCCTGGGCCACAGGGATGAAAAGAGGAAGGAAGATGAGAAAAATGGAAATTCCGTCCAGGAACATCCCCACTATGACCAAAAAGAGCATGATGATGAAGATCACCCCCAGCTCTCCGCCCCCCAGCCTGACAAGTCCCTTGGCTATGGGATCCACTATACCCAAGGTGCTGGAAGCCCAGGCAAACACACTGGCCAGGCCCACCACCAGCAAGATTACCGCAGAGGTCTCGGCCGACTCCACGAGAAGCTCGTACAGATCCTTCAAGGTGAGGCTTCTATAAATGAAAAAGCCTACGGCCAGTCCATAGATGACTGCCATGACAGCGGCCTCTGTAGGAGTAAACCAGCCCGTGCGCATGCCCCCTAAGATCAGCACTGGAGCCATAAGGGCCCAGAAGGCTTCTTTGAGGGAGCGCCAAAAAGGAGGCTTGGGCTGTTGAGCAGCCTGTGCTCCAAAACCGTATCTCAGGCTCAGGAGCAATGCGGGCAGGCTCAGGGCTATACAGGCCAAGACCCCAGGCAGGATTCCGGCAGCAAAAAGCGCTGGTACCGTGGCCGAAGGTACAAGCACGCTATAGATTATGAAGGCCACAGAAGGAGGGATCAGAATGTCCGTGGAGCCTGCCGCAGCAGTAACAGCCGCTGCAAACCCAGGGGGATAACCAGCCCGCATCATGGCCCCCAACATGACTCCTCCCACAGCAGCAGTGCATGCAGGGCCAGAACCGGATATGCCGCCTATGATCATGGCCACCACTATGGTGATGACAGCCAGGGAGCCTCTGCCATGCCCTATTATGGCGGTCGTGAAGCGAAGCAGTCTGGCCGCTACCCCTGAACGGTCAAAAATGGCTCCTGCCAAAACGAACATGGGAACTGCCAAAAGAGGATACTTGGCTATCCCAGCGTACACGTTTGTAGGTACAGCCATGATCCCCAGGCCGGTTACAGCTATTACAAAGGTGCCAGCCAGGCCCAGAGCCGCGGCTATGGGTACACCCAAGAACATGAGCAGGAAAAAAAGGCCGAAGAGAAGCACTGCCGGATGCATCAGTTCCCCCCCTTGATCATCCGCATCAGGACGCCTGCCACTCGGCCCAGGATGGCCATGCAAAGCACAGGAAGCCACATGGTGTAGATCCATGTGGGAAGGCCCAGACCAGGGGATGTTACCTCGTAGCGATACTCGTCATAGGCCATACGAGCACCCAGGATGACCAACACAAGGAAGGTGACTCCCACCAAGAGCATGGCCCCAAGCCTTACCTTCCTGGCAGCACCTTCGGGGAGCTTTTCCACCAGGTATGAGATGCCGAGGTGTCCACCCTTGGCCATGACACTGGATGAGCCCACAAGCGCCATTACCACCATCAGAAATATGGAAAACTCCTCGGTGAAGGCAAAGGATATGTTGGTGGCATACCGTACAACCACATTGGCGAAGGTGATCAAAGCCAAGAGACCTATGCATGCAGCGGCGGCCGCCTCCTCTAACTTGAGAGGCACCCTGGTCTTGGGGCTGATGGGTCTTTCAGGCAGTTCAAACTCCTTGGCCATGACTGCCCTCCTTTGCCTTATTCTTGGCCCAAAGTGCACCATATACTGGAGGATCTTTCCATGTGAAACGGGTTGATCCAAGAAGGCAATGCCATGAGCTTTGGACCTTGAAGAGAACTCTAGCTGCAAGAATCTAAACTCTCCGGGGGCCTCCAAAACTTTGGTTTCCCAACTCTTTAACTCCACTGGATGATCATGGGTCCTCAAGGCTTTGAAAAAGGAGAAGGCGGGCCTTTGCCCGCCCGATAAAGATCAGTCTGGATCCTAAATACGCCCGAGAACATCTCCAGCTTCTACATGGGCGCCCCACAGGCTATTACTTTCTCTTGGCAATGGCCTCCTCGGCTTTCTTGACCAGTTCAGGGCCTATCTGCTTGGCCCACTTGTCGTATACATCCTTGGTAGCCTTCTTGAAGGCCTCCTTCTGGGCGTCTGTCAAGCGCACCACCTGAACCCCGAGGCTCTCGATGTGCTTGATGAGGGAATCATCTGGGGGTATCAGTCCCTTTCTGGCCTCTGCTATCTCCTCCTTGCCAGCTTGCAGCGCAGCCTCTTTCACCGCCTTTTGGTCCTCTGGTTTCCAGCTGTTCCAGACCTGCTTGTTTACCACGAAAATGAGAGGGTCTGCCACGTAACCCCAGAGAGTGACGTGTTTCTGGTTGGCTGCCTCGTGGAGCTTGGCAACGGTGAAGATGGTCAGAGGATTCTCCTGGCCGTCCACGGCTCCGCTGGATAGAGCGGGCACTGCGTCAGCCCAGCTCATCTGTGTGGGATTGGCTCCCAAGGCCGTGAAAGTGTCCAGAAAGAGGGGAGAGCCCACGACCCTCATCTTCAGGCCTTTTAGATCAGCGGGAGTCAGGATGGGCCTCTTGGAGTTGGTGACTTCCCTGAATCCGTTCTCACCCCAGGCCAGCGGGACCACATCTTTGCTCTCCAGGATCTTGAAGAGCTCTTTTCCAACTTCCCCCTGGGTGAGGGCGTCTATGGCCTTGTAATCCGGCATCAGGAATGGCATAGAAAAGAGGTTCAATTCCTTCACCTGGGGGGACCAGTTGATGGTGGAGCCTATGGCCATGTCGATGGCTCCCTGGCGGATGGCCGTAAACTCCTTTGTCTGATCACCGCCCACCAAAGAAGCTCCCGGGTACATCTTCATCTTGATGCGGCCCTGGGTCTTCTCCTCTACCAACTGGCACCATCTCTCTCCTGCATTGCCCCAAGGGAAAGGCTTGCCCACCACCGTGGAAAGCTTGTATTCGGCCTTGTAGTCTGCAGCCTGAGCCTGGCCGGTCAGGAAAAACAGGCCTGCAACCCCCAAAAGACAAAGCCAAGAGCCCATCAGTTTCCTAGCACACATGATTACCTCCTTTGGTTTGGGTGGGATTTGCCTGGCTGATCTCTTTCCCAAAAACAGGAATATTCCTTGTTGCCCATCTAATTCAAGTAACTCCCAAAGCAGGATATACAAGGGCCAATATCTGCAATCATAACCGAATCATCTTGTCCAGGTGGTAAGCAGCCAACAATACTGCGTATCATTGTGGGCCATGGTTGTCAAGCTCCGGTCACAGATCAGTTTCCGAGGTTTTATGGTTTCTTCTGACTATGCATCTGTGGGCTGTAGGTCCCTCTTAACGTCTCTTCTTTGGAGTAAGTACACAAACCCGAATCCAACCAGTCCTGCCACATCTGTTATGAGACCCGGTTTGACCAGACACACTGCCGAAGCAAAAAGTATCAGCCTCTCCCACCATCTGGCATCCCTTAGCAAAAATCCTTGCATGGAGGCGGCAAGTCCGTACATGCCTATGGAAGCTGTGATGAAGATCCAGGCTGCTTCCAGGAAGTTGGTCTCTATGAGAAGCATCTGAGGCGCCGTTACAAACATGAAAGGCAGTAAGAAGGTGCGCATGTCCAGCTTGAAGGCATTTATGCCGGTCTTGAGGGGATCGGCTCCGGCAACTCCTGCTGCGGCATAAGCCGCCACGCACACAGGGGGTGTGCCGTCTGCCAGGATTCCGAAATAGAATACGAACAGGTGTATGGCGATTATGGGCACATCAGGGTTCATGGCCTTGAGGGCCGGGGCCATGATGGTGGCCATGATCACGTAGTTGGCAGTGGTAGGCACCCCCATGCCCAAGATAAGGCAGGTCACCATGGTAAGAAAGAGACCCAGCCAAATGTTGCCCATGGACAGCTCTACCATGATGTTGGTCATGTTCAGGCCAGCTCCTGTGAGGGTCACTATGCCTACTACTATGCCGGCACAGGCGCATGTGACCCCGATTCCGGCCATGAGCCTGGAGGAGCGCACCATGGCCTCCCCCATCTTGAAGATGAAGGCCTGGGCGGCCTCTCTGGCCGTCATATCCGATGGCAAAGAGCTTCCAGGCAGAAGCGAACCCTTTCCCCAGGTAGACATCATGGCCTGGAACACGAAGACCAAAATCGCAGTCACTATGCCGCAGGCCGCTGCCGTAAGGGGTGTGGCTCTAAGCACTATGAGGTAGTAGAAAAGAACCCCTATGGGCACCAAGAAGTAAAGGCCCCTTATGAAGATGGGGAAAAACCTGGGTAGCTCCTTTCTGGGAATTCCCTTAAGACCGAACTTGACCGAGAGTAGATGCACTGCCCCCAGCAGAGCCAGCTGGTCTATTACTGCAGGAAGAGCTGCTGCGACCACAACTTCCAGGTAAGGCAGTCCCAGAAATTCAGCCATGATGAAGGCCGCAGCGCCCATGACAGGAGGCATGAGCTGACCGTTTCCGCTGGCTGCTGTTTCTATGGCCCCTGCTATCTCAGGCTTGAAGCCAAGACGTTTCATCAGTGGAATGGTCACTGATCCGGTTGTGACCACGTTGGCCACCCCGCTACCGGAAATTGTACCCATGAAGGCGCTAGAGACCACCGCTACTTTGGCCGGCCCCCCTCGGGTGTTGCCCACCAAGGAGAAGGCCAGCTTCATGAAATACTCCATGGCTCCCGTCTTCTCCAGGATGGAGCCAAAGAGCACAAAGGCATAAACAAAGGTGGAAGAAACCCAAAGGGGCACGCCGAAGATGCCCTCCATGGTAAGATAGAGGTGATCCACCACCCGCCGGATGCTGTAGCCGCGGTGGGCTAAAATGTCTGGCAAATAAGGTCCTACAAGGGCATAGGCAATGAAGCAGGCGGAGATCAAAGGCAGGGGGAGCCCTACTGCTCTTCTGGCAGCCTCCAGTATCAGAAGCACTGCTGCCACTCCCATGGCCAGGTCCCAAGGGGTGGGATTGCCTATTCTCTGGGTGAGGGCCTCGTAAAAGACCGTCACATAGATGGCCGCTGCTCCTCCTATGAGAGCCAAAAGAAGATCGTACCAGGGAATCCCATGGGGACGGGCCTTTTTCCTGGCAGGGAAAAACAAGAAGCAAAGCACTATGGCAAAAGCCAGATGCACCGAGCGCTGAAGCGTTGCCGTGAGCGTCCCCAGCAGCGCCGTGTAAAGCTGGAAGAGAGCCATGGCCAAAGCTATTGCTGTGGATATAACCAGAAGGGTTCCCGAAAGTCTCCTGGCTCCGTAATCGGCTCCCTCAGCTATTTGTCTGGAACGCTCTAGAGCCTCTTTGTCCACCGAGGTATCAAGAAATTGCATAATGCCATATCACCTCCGCTAGGAGATGTTTCCTTACCCTTATCTTGACCTTCTCTCCGTGCTCTAGCTTGTGGAGCTCAAGCCTAAGACCATTTATCCTGAGCTCTTGCTTGGTCTCGGGAGATATGGATAGCACAAGCTCTTCCAAAACCGGTGTTGGGCCCTCTTCCTTGACAAACCAGCCAACCCCTGCCTTCTTCCCACCTTCAAAGGGAAGGCCGGCCCCAAAAGAAGCAAACATGGTCTGCTTAGGCTCTATTCGTCCATCTCTTGCTATTTGAAAGAGGCCTACCACAGGCACCTTTTCCACCGAATGGATATAACTCAGCTCCAGGTGAAGCCCTGTGGGAAAGGGCTTGAAAAGCAAAATCTTTTCTGATTTCTGAGCTTGCACCTCCAGGATCCGAAAAGGGACGAAGGCGCTTCCTAGAAGCAAAAGAAGGGGCAGGTATCTGATGATTCTTGAACTCAAGCAGATACCTCCCCCTTGCCGGTCCTCGTTCTCTATTTGATCAACCCCTTTTCTTTAAAGAATTTCTCGGCACCAGGATGCAAGGGAATGGGCATGCCTTTGAGCGCTGTTTCCAATCTCACTTCCTTGCCCTTGGCGTGGGCGGTCTCTATGGTCTTTAGGTTCTCAAACATGGCCTTGGTGATTCGGTAAGCCATGTCCGCATCCATCTCGGCCCTGGCTACCAGTATTGCCAGCACGGCCACGGTGGGCACGTCTTTATCTGTGCCCTTGTACACCCCTGCAGGAACCTTGTCCTCTGAGTAAAAAGGATACTTTTGGGCCAGAGCCTTGGCCTTCTCAGCCTCTATGGGCACTATCACCGTATCTACGGAGATGGCCGTGTCCACTATGGCAGAGGCCCCAACTCCCACGGTGTAGAATGCCGCGTCAATGCGGCCGTCTTTTAGATAATCCGAGGATTCGCTGGCTGTTAGGCGCTCCACCTTGCCCAGATCTTCAAACTTGAGCCCGTAGGCTTCCAGAATCTGGATAGCATTCTGCTCAGTGCCGCTGCCCAGGGGTCCCACTGCCACCCTCTTACCTTTTAAGTCGGCAACGTTCTTTATGTTGGCCTCTTTCCTGGCCTGGATCTGGACATGCTCTGGGTAAAGGGAGCACACCCCCCGGATGTTCTCTACCGCCTTTTCGAACATGGGTTTTTGACCTTTAAAGGCATAAAAGGCTATGTCGTTTTGCAAAATGGCCAAGTCTGCATCACCGCTTGCAATGAGCTTGGCATTGGCCACAGAGGCTCCTGATGACTCCACTGTTATTTTCACATCCTGGAGCTTCTCGTGGGCTATCCTAGATATTGCCCCTGCCAGAGGATAGTAGACCCCAGTGACCCATCCTGAAGCTATGGTCACAAACTTCTTGGCAGAATGAGCAGGTTTCAGTTCCAAGGTCAAACCAGCCAGGAGCAAGCAAAAAGCAGCAAACACAATCACAGCCGTCCTTTTCATCTCATACCTCCTTGTGTTTTTTATTTCTGTTTTGGTCAGGGCAGAGGGACCCCTTGGCTCATATACATAAACCAGCCTTAACTGCCACAGGCGATCTTGTATCAGAAGCCGTGGTGTCTGTCAATGATGTCATGAAAAGATCTAGCTAGGCTCAAGCAGAATTGCTGCCCTCCAGTTTCACGGATCCATCAGGGGGAGTTGACTGCGCCTTGGCGTCTTGCCTTCTTGCAATCACTAGAGAGTTTCCCCCTGTTAAAGGATCGTAACAGAGCTGCAGTTTGTGTCATTTCCTTTCCCATCTCTATTTCTTTGTCTATAAAATAGGGAAGCTTGTTCTGGAAGGGGCTTAGCTGATTATCCCCCCAAACGATTTGTTCGATGATCATCTGCGAGGAGACACCCATGCCAAGATTCAGCTTGGCAGCTATCAGCTCTCTGGCCAGCTCTAGGCTTGCATCTTTTCTTATGGGTGATACCAGAATTTCCATTAGCTCACTCTTTTCATAGGTATGGGTGCCCAAAATCATGCTGTTTAGAGGCCAAATTGACTGATTGGCCTTCCAGCTGGCAACCGTCTTAGGGCAGGGCCCCCCAACATTAATCTTTTTGCCGAGTTGTACCTTTGAGGTAACGAGAAGATTTGCCTGTTTCAAGATAGATATCATGTTTTGTCCCCTTGTTATGGGGGCCACGGTAAAAAAGTAACTTGATCTTGCTGCATCATCCGACTTTTCCAATGGGCTTTGCCATCCCTTGGGTTGAATCCGGTCCCATGTGAAGCTAGGTAACATTTTAACCGAAAGGGTAAATGACTGTTGAGGAGTACCCTCAGAGAAGTTTACCTTCCTGGAAGATAGTTGATTGCCGCTTTCGTCCATGATTCCAAAATAAAAGCTAAGGGGTTTTTGCAGCACTGTGCCTTCTGGCAGAACCAACTCCAGACGCAGCTCTATGTTCATGAATTCATTTTCCGCAAAGAGCTCTCTGTCACCGGGGCAAAGGAAAAACTCGCAGGGGTCAAAGGCTCTGACAAATATTGGCATATGGGCTATTTCTTCAAAGGCAAGGGCCATGTCTATGAATTCCTGACCATAGACCGGGCAAAGCAACGGGATGTCAGGGCATCTGTCCACGCCATTCATTATGCCGTCTCCATCGCGATCCTCGTCGCAATGGTCTCCAATACCGTCGTGGTCCATATCCTGCTGCCTGGGGTTGGACACGTGGATGCAGTTGTCACACAAGTCTCCAAGTCCGTCTCCATCTGAGTCTACCTGATCAGGGTTGGCTATTCTGGGGCAATTGTCCACGTTGTTGGGAATTCCATCCCCGTCCATGTCAGGATCACACGCATCACCTAGCCCATCCCCGTCTGTGTCAGTTTGGTCAGGATTGTAAGCCAGTGGACAATTGTCATGTATGTCCAAAATGCCATCTCTATCTGTATCCTGGCAGGCGTCTCCTATGCCGTTGGCATCCGAGTCTTCTTGTGCCGGATTGGAAACCAGGGGACAGTTGTCTGACTCGTTGGGGATCCCGTCGTTGTCTGCATCTGGATCACATGAATCGCCAAGACCATCACCATCTGTGTCCCTCTGAAGAGGGTTGAAAACCGTAGGACAGTTGTCTCTGCTGTCTGGAATTCCATCGTTGTCATCGTCAGGATCCAAGTTATCTTCGATTCCATCGCAATCCAGATCCGATGATATTGTGCCTACAGCAGCAAATGCGTTTCTTACTTGACAGCAATCGCTAGAGCGAATTCCATTTCTACCTATTAGTTCCGTGCAAGAGTCTACGAGATGGTGTGCCAAGTCCATGAAACTCTCGTTGGAGACCAATTTTTCTGTAATGGCCTTGTAGTATATGCTTCGCGATTTTTGCTCGCCGATTCCCGCAACAGTTATTCCACGGTGAGTGCCCCCCATGGTCATAAGATAGGCCGCCTTGTTGGGTATTCCACAATTGGTATGCACACCTCCAAGATCGCTCGTTGTTATCAGGTAGTTGACATAGCGATCAGGGTGCCCACAGCGAGGAGGGTCAGAGAGGTCCCTTATTGCTCCGCAAGGGCTGCCTGAACCCAACAAGGAGTCCTCTCCCATTAGCCAGTCATTGTCCACAGGCGTTTCTATGCTTCCAGGCCAACTGGCGGCGAAAACTCCCATCACATCTGCTATGTGCTCTGCAACGGCTCCACTTTCGTAACTGTATTCATAAGTTGCTTCCTTACGGTGGAAAGAGTGGCCCACCTCGTGACCTACCACATCCCTGGTGACCATGCCGCGGGAAAAGGCGTGGATGCTGCTGTACACGCATTGTATGGAGGCTGCCTGGGGGTTGGAGTTGGACATTTCTTCGAAATTCACATGGGAGTACATTTCGAATTCCTCCCCCTCCCCATCATATGAGTCTCGCTCCAAAGCATCTCTGTAAAATCTGTAAATATCTATCGTGGCCCGCCAAAGGCTCCAGTTTTCAGCATCCGGGGAGGCACAGCTCCATCCATCGGCACAGACGTTGTACCTGCAATCGCAGTGGGGCCAGGAGCAACAAAGTCCATCCTCATCAAAAAGGGCGTCGCTGTCGTCAAAAATCCAACAGTTAGTACTGCCATGGTCCAGAGCGTCTTCTATATCAATGTCTATGAAGTAGAGCCTGGGGCGGTGTAGAAGCACAGTGCCGTCACGTGCATCCACAAAGGCCTCAGCCAGTGCTCCTCCAGCCGAAGGGGCACTGAAGATTACCCTCCAGGCCAGCCTGGGGTCATGGGTTACGGTTTCGCACTGGGGACATCTTGGAGCCAAAAGCGCCATGTCCAGTATCCAAAGTTTGGGCGGTACTGGTTGCCAGAGATCTTGGAGGGTCTGCATTTTGTTCAACTTCATTACTATTTCTTGGGCTTCAAGGGCTGTCAAGACAGGCTCGGCAAGGTTGATGCCATATTCAGGGAGATATTTTCCAGAGAAACTCTTCAAGATGAGAGGCCCCCTGGTGGATGCCTTTATGACCATCTGTATCCAGGCTCCGTAAACAGGATAGCCTGCCAAGAACTGTTTGTAGGTGAGGGTCTTGAACTTCTTCTTACCTCCTCTTTTCACAAGGCGCATGTTTTCATGGGCCCCTGGCGCCCCTATCAGATCCGAATAATTCAGGAGAAACCCAGCGGCAAGTTCCTCGGGGGATGCGATCTTGGATAGTCCAAGGGTGCTGGCTGTGATGGAAAAATCCATCCTTCGGATTGCCCCTTGTTCTGCGGTAAACTTAAGGGGTGCTCCACCCAAAGCCGAGCGAAGCTTTAGAAGATTCTCTTGTTGCTTTTTCTCAAAGGGATGTTGATACAGGACTTTACAAGTTATTCCCGTTGTTGAAGGAAAAACATAGTTAGATCGGTAAGTTAGTTGTACTCTTCCCGTACGACCCTACTGAGTGTTCCAAGTGGCTAAGAAGATGTTAGAAAAAATGCGGATGAACGCTTTTTTACTTGACATGTACGACCCTACGATATATAGTGCCACCCATGGCACACCTCCACAAGAAGATCAAACGCGGACACGCCTA